>NZ_CAUFYA010000067.1:0-19955 GCF_959596855.1 uncultured Butyricimonas sp. | reverse complement strand
CCGGCGACGTTCGTTTCTAATAAAGTCAATAAAATTCTCATCCCTATTGGCAATCATTTCCTCCTCAATAGCAGGCATTTGCCCTTGGACAAAACGATTTTCCCGTAATATATTCAACGTAGCCTTCGCTCCGGTTTCATCACCGGACATGGCTTGTGCCTCTGCTTTATTTAAATAGACCTCAGCCATTCGCAACAAAAACACATCCGAAACATAACCGTCCACATCCTGATCTCTCAATTTGATACAACGATAAAGTCCCGGGGTTTTATAACTCTCCAGCATGAAAGCTTGCCACCGCAAATCATTCTCATCATAACTATCCTGCAAATCATCCGAAACGACAGGACAAGGAAGGATAGCAGTATACCATTCACTATAATAGTGTTCGCGCATCACCAAATCCATTGAATAAGACCCTTGAGAAAAAATGGTTTCAGGAGAACCGGAACGAGTAAAACTGGTTCCCATTGTAAATGAACGCAAATCTTCCAAAGAATAAGTCGCCATCTTCAACACGGAATCACATTGAGCAATAACATCCTCCCATTTTTCCATATACAGATATACCCGACTCAAGAATAAACGGGCCGCAGCTTCGTTTGCCTGATACACCGTAGTTTGCTCAACACCTTTCAACAACGGAATTGCTTGTTGCAAATCTTCGACGATAGCGTCATACACTTCTGCAACGGTATTACGAGAAAAATATTTATCCTCTATATACTCTGTTAGTTTCAACGGAACACCTAATTCCGTGTCCGCAGTCGTCTTAGAATACGGTAATGCGTAGAAATTAACCAAGAAATAATAAAAACTTGCCCTCAAAAACAAAGCTTCCCCTTTGATCCGGTTACGCTCCTCCATAGGATCCTCTGTCATATCATCCACTTTCGGAATAACGACATTGGCGATAGCAATCCGCGAGTAAAGATCACTCCATGTTTCATCTTTATACGGAGTTCCGTTCTGATTGAACGGATTCTTATCCCAATGATAAAAACCTTCGATAGGCATAAATCCCCCGTATGCATCCGTCGCACTATTACGTTCCACGCAATCGTCATCCATTACATGTAACCACGGGAAAGTATGTTTCTCGCTTCCCGCTATTGATAACGATGTTTTTTTTGCGGTCCTTTTGATATAACAATTCCCGATCAATAATTCCTCCAAATCCGAGGTCGAAGCGGCATAAGCCAAATCTTGAGAATAATCCTCCAGAAAATCACTACAAGAAGTGAAGACCAACAAGCAAATAACCCAATATAATATTCTATTTTTCATAACTTCTCAACATTAGAATGTAATATTTAAACGGCAAGAATACGTCGGACGAATACTCATATTAATAGTCGGGGAGCTTCCCGATTGAGTTGCCGGGTCTTGTCCTTTCAATTTTTTATTACATAAGGTAAATAAATTCGTCCCCGTGAACTCGATGGAAGCAGATCTCAAATGCATTTTTTTGCACAGGTTTTCAGTAAACAAATACCGTAACGTCATGGATGACAAACGCAAATAATTACCACTTACGACACGAATATTTGAATTATCATACATTTCCCAAATATTACTACCAAAAGCGAAAGAATAATCTCTCCACCAAGGAGATAATGAATTCGTAAATTCGGTACCACCAACTATACCCGGAATATCTGTATACATTTCATCACCAGCCTTTTGCCAACGTTTCAAATATTCCCGACGTACATTCTGATGAGGCTGCGGGGCTAGAGTCCCATACGAACCACTCAAATTAGGATACAATTTCATTAAACGGATTTTAGAACCCAAACTGTAAGTAAAGTTAAATCCTAACACCAAACGTTTATAAGAAAGTTTATTATTGATACTTCCTTGAAGTACCGGGACACGACAACCGGAGTATTTCATGACAGTTTTGTACACTTCTTCTTTATCATCCATCGCAAGATATTTTTCTTTCACCTCGTCTAACTCTATATCATAAAACATCGGACGACCGTCATTCGGGTCTAACCCCTTGAATTTATAAGAATAGAAAGAATTCAACGAACGTCCGGGAATCTCCACGTTACCACTCAAATAATCGGCATAAGTAATCTCATCTCGGGTAACCTTGTCTTTATTATTTATTGCCCGATTCAGCAATTTATTCAATACCTGACCGATCTGAGGATCAATGCTCCAGCGAAAACCATCCGTTCCCCCTTGAGGATTGAAAGGTATAAAATTCAAAGACATTTCCCACCCTTGATTCTCTATCGTTCCGGAATTTACCGTGTAATTGGTTATACCATTGATCTCGGAAATCGTCTTACTCAAGAATGCATCCGTTGTTTTCTTGTAATAATAGGAAACCGTACCTTTAATCGCCGTATTCAAGAACGAGAAATCCAAGCCGACATTCAAAGAAGAAGTCTTTTCCCATTTCAAGTTCGGATTCGGAAAAGAATTAACCGTTGATTCATATTTATTCCCGAATTGATTATTCGGATCCCCTTTCTTGATAATCAGCTCCGGGGTTTGCGAATCCAACATATTTCCTTGGTAGCCGAAAGAAACACGCAAAGACAACAAATCCACCCAATTTACCGTTTTCAACACATCCTCTTTTGTATTCCAACGCCCGGCAATCGCCCAAATCGGTAAAAATTTGCTATTACTTTTGCTACCGAATTTATTGGAAGCATCACTTCTCGTGTTAAAAGTCAAAACATAACGATCACGATAGCTATAAGACAAAGTAAAATATCCCGACATCATATTTGTCAAAGAATTTGTCCGCTTTCCCCGGGCAAGTTCATCCGTGGCTAACCAAGTTCCATAAAGCGGATATTCATTAATATCCACAGGTGCAAAAATTTCTCCACGTCCCGGGATATAACAACGACGGGTTTGACGTAACCCTCTGTACCGGGTTGAAGAAAGCTCTCCTCCTATGGAAGCTGTAATCAAGTGTATATTCTCTGCATCAAGGAATTTATTGAAATCAGTTTGCAGTCTTACGGTATAAGACTTATTACGCGAAGTCAACTGATTCAACTCTCCTCCAAAAGGCATATAATTAGACTTTCCGCTTTCTTCAACCCGATCTCTTAACTCATTAGCATAGAATGTTTCCTCCCCCCTGTAAGTTTCTTCATTTGTATTACTATTCGAATAGGAGATTGTCAATCCCGCATTCAAGTAACTAGTAAACTTGTAATTTATAGAAGTATTAAACGTAAACCCGCTGGTTTCAATATCCCGAGAACTATTTCTCACCTCATTCAATATATTGAAAGGATAACGGAATGATCCATCTTCCTCTCCAATACGATCATAATAATACAAGGAACCATCCTCATTATAAGCCGGAATAGTACGGGCAGTATTGAAAGCATAATTCAAAACATCGATCTCTTCAGGCGTGTAACTTTTCTCATTTACATTAGCCTGCAAGGCGAAACGGGCTGAAAATTTATTATAGTTAGCAGTCACATTCAAATTCGTGGAATAACGTTTATTCTGTTCTCCCTTAAGCACCCCTTTTTCATCATTATATCCCAAAGAAGCATAATAACGTATATTATCGGTTCCTCCCGATAAACTTAAGGTATGATTATGCGAGAATGCATCACGACATAATAACTTAAACCAATCGGTATTCGTCGTTTCATAACGGCTCACCAAAGATTGGAACTCGTCAAAATCCATTTTACCATTCCAATAATCGGAAATTGCAGCCTCATAACCAACCCAAGCATTTAACCTAGTAAACATGACTCCTTTTTCAATCAGTTCGCGAGAAAAAGCCATTCGTTCTTCGGAATTCATCATATTTACTTCTCGGTCTCCATACCGGGGACGCAAAGACAAACTTCCGGTCATCGAATAAGAAACTGTCGGTGGTCCTATCTTACCCTTCTTCGTGGTAATCACGATCACACCATTAGCAGCACGCGTACCATACAATGCAGTCGCAGAAGCGTCCTTCAACACGTCGATTTGCTCAATATCATCCGGGTTCAAACCTGAAATAGCATTACCCAACAAATTCACGAAATCCAAATCATTAATCTGCGAGGGGTCAACATTCACCGGATCATGCAAAATGATACCATCCAATACCCAAAGCGGTTCACGAGATCCCAACACGGTAGAAGAACCCCGGATACGTAATTTCGGAGCTGCACCTACCTGACCGGAATTTTGCATGAAAATCATTCCCGGCACACGCCCTTCCAGCATCTTATCAATAGTCGAAATTCCGGCGACATTAATATCATCGGCTTTTAACGTGGTTACTGCACTCGTCAAATGACGTTTATCTATCTTCTGGTAACCAGTGATTACCACTTCCTCCATTTCTTCCACGTCCTCATCCATCACGATATCCAACTTCTTGCCCGGGGTATATTTCACCTCCTGCCTTTTCATTCCCACGAAAGAGAATATAAAAGTCACCGTATCCTGTGGCAACGTGATCTTAAAATTCCCGTTCACATCGGTAACCACCCCCACTGAGGTACCTTTAATTAACACGGTCACCCCCGGCAGAGGATTCTTTTGCCTATCCTTCACGGTACCGGAAATCGATTTACCTTCTTTCTTTTCAGGCTCATCTTTTTGCTTATTCACGATATAAATAATATCGTTCTCAAAGAAATAGCGCAACGAAGTATTTTTAAACACCTCATCCAATACCTCTTGTACTTTTCTGTTATCCGCTTTCACGTCGAAAGCTTTCAAGTTCTTTACATGCTCTTCATTGTAAATGAACCGTAATCCTGTTTGTTTCCATATTTCCTGGCACAGCGTGTTCACGTCGCATTTATGCAGGTCAAGGGAAACAACCTGTCCTTGCGAGTAACTGTTTGCCATTACCCCGGAAATAAAAAAGAAACAAAAAATCATCAACAGTCGCATAATTTTCAAAGTCTTTGATTTTTTAACGCTAAAAACAGCGTATTTCCAATTAGATTTCATAGATTTGTTGTTAAAGATTACACATAGTGAATAGGGATCCGCTTGCCAATGGACCTATTCATTTAACTTTTGAAAGGTGAAGATGGGGAAACATCTTCATCTTTTTTTATTACAACTTACTTATAAATACTGTATTTCCTTTCACTTTAAAGCGAGCGTCCGATATCTTCTCGAAAGAACGGAACAACTCCTGTACATCCTTATATCGTTTCAAATTACCGGATAAATGCACATCACGCAAACCTCCGTTTTGATAGAACACATCCAAACCGTACCATCTACTCAACTTATCCATAATCGAACCCAAAGATTCGTTCCGGAAGATAAAATCTCCGTCTTTCCATGCCACGTACGGCAGTACATCGACATCTTCGACCTTTATCCCATCTTTTGACTTATCAAATATACCTTTTTGATTTGGTTTTAACAACACCTCTTTTCCACCTTGATTCATACTCACGGAACCTGTCACAAGAACAGTCTCCACCCCATCATAGGTATTCACGTTAAATTCCGTACCATAGACTCTGACTGCCACATCATCTTCCATCTGTACGATAAAGGGCATCTCCTTATTCTTTGCCACATCGAAATATGCCTCTCCTTTCAAATAAACTACCCGCTGCTTTCCATTAAACCGTACCGGGTAAAGCAGTTCCGTTTCGGCATTCAACCACACCCGCGTTCCGTCTGACAATGTCAAATTAAACTCTCCCCCCCGTGGAATCAACAAACGATTCATCACTTTCTCCGCATCTTTTTCCAAAGTTTCATCCTCTCGAACAGCTTGATAAGAAATACTACCCGTTTCATTCACTCGCACCGAAGTTCCATCCCGTTCCTCCAATTGTCGGGTTTCCATTCCCATCTCTACCTTTTCACCCGAGGATAATACCAGTATTGCTTGAGGCTTTCCCGGTTGAATCGATATTTCCTGTGCCATTTGCACCGGAACTTCCGCCGTGCGCCAGAAAAGAACGCCTCCCACACTCAACGCTAAAACCAATACAGCCGCCACGCTATACCAAACACGTATATTCAAATTCTTTTTCAATTTCCGACGGAAAGTATTGAAATCCGGCTGTACCTCACGAGCATACACGCTCCACTCCAAAGCCAAGTGCACTCGCTGGAACTCCCTAAAATACTCCCGGTTACGCTCACTCTCGGCTAACCATATCTCCACGTCTTCACGAACGATTTCATCCGCTTCGTCCAAGAGATACAAGAGTAATTTTTCATCTATTTCGTTTTGCTCCATCATAGTCGTGATATTTTTCAACTATAATACAGTTCAAGAACAAAAATCATTGACTCGAAAATAAACTTTTTTCAAAGAAAAATAATTCACACGAGAATATACACTCGAAATCAATACATTACAAAAATCATTTTTCTCAAATATTTTCTTCTATTTCCTCCTCGACCGACAGAAATCGCCTTCCACAAATAAAGAGATAAGCAAGTAATTATCTATTTATCCCTTTTTACATTCTTAATATTTTCCTTTCAAAGACCTTCGGAAAGGTCTTTGAAAGGAGTTTGAAAGGAGTTTAAAAGGACTTTGTTCCCTATCTTCACCGGCACAACTCCCTGTTCTCTCCGGAAATTCATCATGCCCACCAAACTTTTGCATCGTATTTCTATTCTCATCATTTTCTATTTTCAAATTAACGATACAAAAATATCCTCCTCTCCTCTTGTCATCAACCCAATGACACAGACAGCCAAATAACTTTATGAACACCCCAAAATTTGACACTAACCTCATCTTATTCATAACGAATACTTACTACCAAACATTGCGATGTATTCTATCCTCGACGTTGATTTCCTTTTGCTTGCAAATATGTGCATTTTCAGCGGGATAACCGATGGCGAGGAAGCAGGTAAACTCGTATCCTTCGGGAGCATTGACAAATCGCTTCACGTGCTGCGGTTCATTACCGATAGGAATACGGAACGCACACGCCAGTCCTTCTGCCGTTGCCGCCAGCAAAATATTTTCAACTGCAGCCCAAGCGGAGGCAAAATAATTGAGCGAACTTTGGTCTGTCGGCTTGCATAGAGGGTAATCCTTCTGCCGGAAAAACGGCAGGACGAGGCAATCACTTTGTATAAGCATTCGTTGCTGTTTGGGTAGGGCATCGACAAACATCGCGTGTTCATCCTCATCCATTACATTTGCCGCCGCTTCCAATCCCGTCTGCTGAATACGTTGGGTATTTTCCACCACCGGCGACACGAGCCGGGCAATATTTTCTGGTCCTCTTACAACGACGAACTCGAACTGGCGCAAATGGTCGTTAGTAGGAGCCTTGAAAGCTGCCGACAAAATCTTTTCCAACACTTCATTCGAAACTTCCTTATCAGAAAAATCTCGGATAGTTCTTCTTCTTTCTAATACCTGATAAAAATCCATAACGATATGTTTTAAGTTACATTTATTGTTTTTCAATGACAAAATTACACCGCTTTATTGTTGCATATTTGTCATATTATCTCGTATATTTGTTGAATATTTGCAATAAAAAAAATTAAACCTTCTTTTATGGAAGATTCCGTCATTCCTTACGAATTACCCGATGTGGAGAATCACTCGTTTTTCTTCATAGACCAACGAGTCGAAATAAATATCGAAGCAAAACTACATCAGCACGATGCATGGGAATTGTACTACGTCGTTCACGGGCAAGGCAACCGGATGGCAGGCGATACGCTACAGCCCTTTGCGGCGGGCGACGTGGCATTAATCCCCCCGTCTATGCTTCACCGTTGGGAATACGCGCCAAATTCAGCGGACGATGACGGGTGTATACGCTATCTGATGGTAGCTTTCAGCCATTCGCTAGTGGAGCGTTGCATAGAAGTATTCCCGGAATTACGGAATCGACTGGCAGGCATCACGTTTCCGACCGATGCTCTAAAATTCGGCCCTGAAAGCTCCCGCATCATACGCGAAATATTATCTGAAATGAACGATATGGACGAGTTGGGACGCTTAAGCGAGATGATGCGCTTGTTACCCATCATTTTTACCACATCTGACCACACGTTCGCGGGCAAACCAATGCGCATCGAGCGGGACGTGCGGCGGATGCAACAAATCTGCACCTACGTGATGGCACACTATGTCCATGCTATTTCTTTGGATGACATTGCCACGGAAGTGGGGATGAACCGTTCGGCATTTTGTTCCTACTTCAAACGATGCAAAGGGATGACTTTTTCGCAATTCGTTACTCAATACCGTTTAAATACCGCCTGCGAACTACTGAAGCACTCGCGAAAGCAAGTATCGGAAATATGCTACACCGTAGGATTTAACGATGTCCCGCATTTTAATCGTATCTTCAAGAAAATAAAGCACATATCTCCGAAAGAGTATAGGAATAATCATTCAGACCAAATAATTTAGAAGATTTATTTATAAACACTATCCGTTGTAATCCCATGCATATCCCGTGGAGAATAGGGATTATTCTCAGTACAAAGCCGGTGTAAAGCCGCTCGGGAACATCTTTATACCGGCTAAACACCTTGTATAATAAGACATTAACACGGAAATTCAATAAGATATCCACGTGTCTTCCATGCTATTACCTACTATTAAGATATGGAACTCCCGTGATTTCCAATAATCTTTTTTCAAGAAAAAATAAATACACCGCAATATCACCCTCTTTTTCAGTTGTTTGCCTGAGCTTTTTTAACGCTTTTACCAGAAGAGAATTTACTGTCGAAACCGAAATTCCCAATTCATCCGCCACCTCTTTATATTTCATTCCCTTCAAATACACGCTTCGAATAATCTCTTGTGTTCTGGGCGGCAACTTCCCGATTTCCGTTTCCACCCGCCGGAAAACCTCGTCCTCGAAACTATCATATTCTTCCCAAGGACTCTCGTAACGTGCCACGTCACAAGCCCGCCTTAACGGATCTATTCTATCGAGCTGGTTCAAAGCCAAGTTACGCACGGAAGTAAACAAATATGATTTCAGTGTATCAGGCTGTAACTTATCCGCAAACGACTTCTCCCACAATTTAACGAAAAAATCCTGTACCACATCCTCCGAACGCTGAGTATCGTGCAAAAAAGTAGCTGCCCAAACCACTAGCGGCTTGTAGTATTCTTTAAAGAGAAGCTCCATTCCACCTATCTTCCGCTCTTTCAGCAACTCGCAAATCTCTTGGTCACTCACTCGCATATCCCATTTTTTGCACTTGAGTTACAAATATAGAGAATTTTATTCTCTAAAAACGGATTAGTGCCTTAAAAGTTGCTGTATAAATATCTGCAATAACCCGGGTTCCAGTAATATCGGGAAAATAAAACCATACACCGCCCCGTAGAAATGGGCATTGTGATTGATATTATCCCCGCCCCGCTTCGCCATGTACTGGCAATACCATAAATAAACGAAACCGAACACGATACCGGGAATAGGAATCGCGGCGAATAAATAAATCTTATCCCAAGGATTCAAGAATATGGCGGTAAACAACACTGCCGATACCGCCCCCGAAGCCCCGATAGAAGTATAATATCGATTATCCCGGTATTTCCACAAATCATATAGAGAAGCCGCTATCATTCCACCGAAGTACAGGAGTAAAAAACTCCCCCCGCTAAAGCCCAAATACCCGAAAGCACTCTCCACGTACTGACCGAAAGAAAGAAACGTGAACATATTCACGAACAAATGCACCCAATCCGCGTGTACAAACCCGTGAGAAATAATACGGTACCACTCCTTAGAGTGTATCATACGGTAAGGCGAATATGACAGCTTGTTAAATAACGAATCATTGCTAAAACAAGCTATTGATACCACCACCGTGACAATAAGTATAGCGTAAGTTATCATATCCAATATTTAAAAAATTTTCCTATCCGTATCCCCGGCAAAAGCGGTTCGCTCGGCATAAGTCTTGTCATCCCCATGAATATATAAAAGAGTTCCACCCTTTATCGTGTCAATAATCTTTTTACACACCGTCAGCGGTAAAGCCGGACATCCCAAGCTGCGTCCCAATCGACCGCACGACCGAATAGTGGACGGATCAGCATAGGCAGCCCCATGCATCACTATAGCCCGTTCTTTCGCGTTATCATTTATTCCTTTTTCCAATCCGTCAAGAATCAAGGAATACCCGTTCTTCCCGTAATAAGTATTTTCCGTCCGATAGAAACCCAACGAACTCTTGTAAGAACCCTCTTTATTGGAAAATGAAGTAGCGTACTTTTCCCCGCTGTTTCTCCCGTGCGACACGTATGACACGTAGAGTAACTTCTTCAATTTCAGATTAACCACGTACAAACGCTTCTCGGTAGAAGGTTTCGAGAAATCAATCAAAGTGAGAATATCCTTCGCCAATGAATCCGTTTGATTATACCCGGCAATCGCTCGTTCAAAAAGAGCATAATCCACGATACCCTCCAAACCGATCTCGTGATAAAGCGTTTTGCTATTCACGGGCAAATGCCTTTCAGCCGCAACACCCGGTTGCGCCATCCAACAAATAATCCCGACAAAAAAAAGCGTCAAAAATACACGCATAACTATCATTTACATTAATCAAACACGATCACCAATGTCTTCTCCACCTCTGCCCAATCATACATGAACTTGGCATGTGACGTGGCATTTCTCACGCACATGTGCGACCTTGGCGTTGTCCCGAGCGACCAACTGAACTCTATCAACTCGTTGTGAGGGTAATTCACCGGTACCCCGTGTAAATAAGCTCCCCCTGTAAACCGGATAGCGTATGGTGCAAACCCTCCTTCTTCCGCCGACCCGTCCTTCAAGAACAACATCTCCGACAATTTCTTTTGAATGAAATAAATTCCCGGGGGTGTCGGCTGTTGATAAGGCGGTCTGTTAGCTCCCGTTGTAATCGGATTCATACTCCGCACCAACCACGTGGTTCCATCCTGTTCCAAAGTTGCTATGTTCTGGTTCGTTCGGTCAACAAATATAACTTTTTTAATTGAAAGAGGACCTATCAGCTTCATGTATTTTTTAGGCACGTGCCACACGCCACCAAAAGTAGCCGGGATAATCTGGAAATAATCGGCACTATCGCTGATCACGGAAACGTAAGCCCCGTCCCGACCGTAACGGAATGGAACTTTCACGTTACCTAAGCTGTACAAAGGAATTCCTTGATAACGATTTACCCCGAACGTATCCCTAATCTGCTTGTATTTATTAGTCATATATTTTTCTGTCAAAGGGGCTTCACCATTCTGATTTTTATAATTCCTTAACACGCCATACCCGTCATTCCGCTCTTGAAACGTCACGAGTGAATCCAAAAATGCCGAAATCTTATCCCACTGGAAACGTCGCTCCTGCTTCCCGTATTTATACGTGTCCGACAAAGTATGCCGGTCATACAACAACTTCTTCTTTATCTCGACGGCATGCGTTTCTACTCCCAACCACATGAAAAGTAGAATCAAGCCGTAACGTTTTATCCGAATCATCATTATTCAACATTTATATTTCAATAATGATGATACGTTAAAAAATCACATTTTGTTATCATGAAATAATAAAACGGGGACTTCGAGTGTAAGTCCCCGTTTTTCAGATATAATTAAAATCTATACTTTGATACTTATGCAGGAATCAACCCCGTGATCAAGATCAACACCAACAATCCCAAGATAGCGTACAACTCCGGGAACACGGCCAACACCATAGTAGTACCGAATACATTGTAACCGCTACCGATAGCCACGATACCGTTGGCACATACTTGAGCCTGACGGATTGCAGAGAAGAAGGCCACCAAACCAAGACCCAACCCGGCACCGAAAATAGCAGAAGCAGGTCCCCAACCCATATCCACGTTCGTCAAGAAGCTACTCAACAGGAAGTATCCCACGAATCCGTACAAACCTTGTGAAGAAGGTAAGGCGGACAAACCGATATACTGACCGGAAGCGGTCGGATTTTTCTTCAACGCCCCCACGGCTGCATTACCGCAAATAGTAACCCCGTAAGCACTACCGATACCTGATAATGCCACCATCAACGCAATACCTAAATAAGCTAATAAAATTGGTTCCATAATTCTAATCTATTTAATTTGTTATTTTTATAATCTTTGTTTTTAATCATTTACTTTTTTTCTGAACGGCTCGTATTGCTTACCGCCACCTTCAAATCCGGCATTCTTGTAGAACTCCACGAAAGTCAAACGCATCGGGTGCACGAACGAACTGATCATACACAAACCGAAATTTATCGAGTGACCAATAATCAAGATCAGAAATACCGCAATAAATTTTACAACGGCAGGTAGACCGTCCGTGAGTTGGAATGCCAACGTGTTGAACACTCCTCCCAAAATACTACCCGTCAACCCGATAGCGAAAAGACGGATATAGGAAAGCGTGTCCCCCAGCAATCCGGTAGCCATGTTGTACGTTCCCCACAACCCGGAGCCGAAATTCGTGAAAACTCCCTTTCCCGGAGAGTTGTAGAAGTAGATCGTGAGCGCACAGAGTCCCAAAAGCACGTACAACACGTACTTCAAAACCTCCGGAATCACCACCTTCAACATCGGCAACCCGATCAACACTCCCAACAAGATAATTGCACCGACCCAACCTAACGTGGAAACCGCGTACTTAAACCCGAATTGTTTCGTCAACCGAGCGGCATTCAAACACATTCCGTAAAGAATCTGAATAATACCCACGGCAACAGCGATAATCATCATCGGATTATAACCTCCCAAATATTTACCATAGTTCGCTTCTGTCAGGAACAACGATTTCACACCGGCAAGCCAAGGCCATTCCACGCTATCCAGAGCGATACCGAAGAACGAACCCGTTAATAACCCGACAACAACCGTCATGAGTCCCAGATACTGCCCCAACACGAGGTATCCTTTTATCGCGGGAGAAGCCTTTCGCCCGATGATAAAGCACACCAACCAGATAATCAACCCGTATCCGCCATCTCCCATACACATTCCGAAGAACAGCATAAAAAACGGAGCAAGGAAGGGGGTCAAATCCAATTCCTTGTATTGCGGCAAAGCAAACATCTTCGTTACCGGCTCAAATAATCTTGAATAGGCGCTATTCTTCAACTGCACGGGAACATCATCCTCGGGTGTAGGTCTGGTAAACTCGAAATACACATCCTTCGTTTCGAGGAAACTTCTCATCTCTGCTTCCTTCTCGACGGGAATCCATCCTTCCAATGCAATCACCTTTTCGTCCACGAACGTCTGCACGGCATCCTCCACTTTCAATTTATCCGCCATCTCCGTGATCTGTAAACGATACTTCTTCAAGCGTGCAATCGCATCTTGGGAAATCGCATCCAACTCTTCGCCGATCTTTACCGATTCCTCCCGTAGCCCTTTGATCTGTTTTTTTAACTCATCTTGGGTTGCTTGAGGGAATATATAGGGATCCGCTTCCAATTCCACCTTCATTCCGGCGGGAGTAACCGTGACAAAATACTTTTGCCCCATCATCTCGCTAATGACAACAGCATCATACGTCGCTTCCCATTCCGGTTGAAACTTCTGTTCCGCCACGGAAAAGAAATGAAATTCCCACCCAGCGGCTTCCAACTTCTGAATCTTCTCCCGAGAGAACTGTCCCCACGGACGATAAGCGGCATAGTCTTTCTCCAACCCGACCAATTGCTGGTCGATTTGTTCCTGTCTGTTATACAAACCTTCCAGATATTCCAGCAAATGCTCGTCGTCAGCCTTTACCTTCTCGATCTGCTCCACATCGTTCCGACTCTGCATATGCGTGATCATCTCTCCGGCACGTTTAATCAACATCAACTTAGCCTGAAGATCCGTATCTTCTGCCGATCGTTCCGTATTCTCGTGAATATGAACCATTCCCTTTTCCCGGAGCTCCCCGAGAAACGTCTGATATTCCTTGTAAAATATCAACAGGGATAATTTCATCATAGGTACTATCATAGACTATTCCTCCATCAATTTACGGGTTTTCACGATCTTCTGCGACGACTTGGACAGATTTTCCTCGTCCTCAAGGAAACGCTTAATCTTACGAATAGCTTCCTGATAACCCGGTATCTGCACCTTCTCGTACAAGTTCACCTTTTGGGTGGTCTTCTTTCTCGCCTTATCGAGCAACTCCATTTTTCTCGCGAAAAACTCTCTCTCCAAAGCGATACTCACCACTTTCTTGATGTATTCAACTCCGTCAAGGAGCCATCCCGGTTGGTTGAACAAGCTGAAATCCTTCACCTCGTAGTCCACCCCGTCCAGAACGGGCGTCTTCACCCCGGCAATCTTCTTCACCGACATCCTTACATCCTTCACGACGAGAATATCTTCCTTGTACTCGTCATAAAGTTGCAGCATATCGTTGAGCGAATTCAGCGTCTCCTCCAACTTCACACTAAACTCATCCGCCACCTGTTTCGCTTTCTTCACCTCCGACCGCAAAGCCGACTCCTTGTTTTTGATGGTAGGCAATGCCCGTACTCTCATCTTCAACTGCTTATCCAGCCCCTGAAGCGAAGTTTTATTATATTGAAACTTTATCACCTTACCAGTTTTTTAATTTTAGATTTTAAATTTTAGATTTTAAATTTCAGACTGCTTAGATTTTAAATTTTTACTTACAGTATTAATCGAAGCTACTATCATAGCCAAGATTTCCCTTGCTTCTTTTCTCAAAGGAGCGATCGGTTCCACTTTAGCCAAGCCAGATTCCTCAATAATTTCCAACCAATAAATTGTTTCATCACATTCCTCTTCAACAATTTTCATTTTATGGATAAAATCCTTATCCGATTTCGCTCGACATACTGCCCGATAATTAGCACCAACCGACAAAGCGCAACGAAGAATCTGATTTATAATCACTCGTGAAGCATTATTCTGTGGAAGTACTTCCACGAAACGAATTACCCCTAAACCTAACTTCTTCGTCTTATTTTGAAACTCAGCGCTATTCATCACTCAATTTAAAATCTAAAATCTAAAATTTAAAATCAAGAAAATTTTCATTCTGAAAATTTTCCGAATTGTTCGATAATCTCCGCCTTAATTCCCAATTCCGCCTTGTTAAAGTATTTCCGGAACAGCTCCCACGCTGTATCCAGCATCTGCTCGACACTGATGTTTACGTCAATGGCAAGTAGGTTGTTCGAATACTCTTTCGCGAAATCAAGGGTACGGCGGTCATAGTCCGTCAGGTCAAAACCGTTCTCCATCTTCGTGCGGGCATTGGCTGCATCGGCATACAGACGGATGGCGGCATTCATCACTTGCGGGTGATCCTTACGGGTTTTCTTACCGATCACGAGCTGTTTCAAACGAGACAAACTTCGGAACGGATCAACGATAACCTTACCGATCTCCGAATCCTTACGCAAGAATAACTGTCCCTCGGTAATGTACCCCGTGTTATCCGGAATAGCGTGTGTAATATCACCACCGGACAACGTGGTCACGGCAATAATCGTGATAGAACCTCCGGCAGGGAACTGCACCGCTTTCTCGTAAATCTTCGCCAAATCCGAGTATAGAGAACCCGGCATGGAATCCTTCGACGGGATTTGATCCATACGGTTAGACACGATACTCAAAGCATCGGCGTACAACGTCATATCCGTCAACAACACCAATACCTTCTCGTTCTTCTCCACGGCGAAATACTCGGCAGCCGTCAATGCCATATCCGGAACCAACAAACGCTCCACCGGGGGAGCCTCCGTCGTATTCACGAAACTGACAATACGGTCAAGCACTCCGGCATTATCGAACAAATTCTTGAAATACAGATAGTCGTCATTCGTCAATCCCATACCTCCCAAGATAATACGATCCGTCTGGGCTCTCAATGCCACGTTCGCCATTACTTGGTTATACGGTTGATCCGGATCGGCAAAGAACGGAATTTTCTGTCCGGACACCAACGTGTTGTTCAAATCGATACCCGCGATACCCGTTGCAATCAATTCCGACGGTTGTTTACGTCGAACCGGGTTCACGGAAGGACCTCCAATCTCTCGTTCCTCCCCGTCAACTGCCGGTCCCCCGTCAATCGGGTCGCCGAAAGCATTGAAGAAACGTCCGCACAAATCATCTCCAACCCTTAAAGTCGGAGCCTTCCCCAAGAATGTCACTTCTGCATTCGTCGGGATACCCTCCGTTCCGGAGAACACCTGAAGGGTTATATCATTACCCCAAATCTTCACGACCTGTGCCAACCGCCCGTCTACAATAGCCAATTCGTCATTTCCGACGCCTTGAGCATTCAACGTACACGTTGCCTTCGTGATCTGGGTAATCTTTGTATAAACTTTTTGAAAAGCAGTCGTCATACCTATTTTAGATTTTTGATTTCAGATTTTTGATTTAATGTTCTTGCCAAAGCAACGAATCATAAATCGTAAATCATAAATCATAAATTTATTTCTTTTTTCTCTCGTCAATAATCCCCTTCACCTCAGCCTCATACTTCTTGAAGGCATCGGATTGGAATTCTGAATAGTTCATCTGCTTGAATCCATTAATGATCCGTTTAAAGTAAGGATTAACCTCCTCGAACGTGTCAAAATTAAACTCGGAGCGAACCACGCCCAACACCATTTCCAACATATACTTCTGGCGTTCCATTGAAGTAGAGCCGTCAATGTTGTCAAAAGCATCCTGCTGCAAGATCACGAAGTCAATCAACTCGGATTTCCAGTATACCACGTGATATTCCAATGGCACACCGTCATCTCCCAAAATGTCGATCTGTTCGGCAGTCTCCCGTCCCCGTACCAATATATTACGGGCCTCATTCACTCCGTCGATCCACGTGTCGGAAATATTCTTCTTGGCAAACTCCACGAACTCCGGGTATTCCAGATACTTGGAATAAGACTCCAACGTATCGATAGCCGGGTAACGTTTAGCATCGGCACGAGCCTGCGACAGAGCATAGAAACAACGAGCCACCTTCTTCGTGGACTCCGTCACCGGCTCTTTCAAGTTACCACCGGCGGGCGACACCGTACCGATAAAGGTCACGGAACCCGTCTTACCGTTATTCAAGTACACCATCCCGGCACGAGCGTAGAAGTTAGAAATAATTGCAGACAAGTCCATCGGGAAAGCATCCTGTCCCGGCAACTCCTCCATACGGTTGGACATCTCACGCAAAGCCTGTGCCCAACGGGAAGTAGAGTCGGCAAGCAACAACACCTTCATACCCATGGAACGGTAATACTCCCCGATCGTCATTGCCGTGTAAACAGAAGCCTCACGGGCAGCAACGGGCATATTCGAGGTATTAGCGATAATTGTCGTTCTCTCGTACAACTTACGACCGGAACGGGGGTCTTCCAGTTCGGGGAACTCCGTGAAGATTTCCACCACCTCGTTCGCACGCTCGCCACAGGCAGCCATGATAATAATATCGGCATCGGCAAAACGCGAAAGAGCATGCTGTAACACGGTCTTTCCCGTACCGAACGGACCGGGAATAAATCCGGTACCACCCTCCAGAATCGGGTTCATCGTGTCGATAACACGTACTCCCGTCTCCATCTGACGTGACGGACGCGGCTTGTCCACGTAATTACGGATAGCCACCTTCACCGGCCATTTTTGTATCATACTCACGGGCACCTCTTTGCCAGCCTCGTCTTTCAACACAGCTATCGTGTCCATGATCGTGTACTCCCCCGCACCCACGATAGATGCCACGGTAAACTCGCCCTTCAGTTTGAAAGGCACCATTATCTTGTGATCCAACCAGTTCTCTTTCACGTTACCCAACCAGTCGGCAGCCTTCACCTTATCACCGACTTTTGCCAGTGGGGTAAAACTCCATTTCTTATCTGCCTCCAACGGGTTCGTGTACTCACCACGTTTCAAGAATACCCCGGTCATCTTGTCCAAATCGTTCTGAAGACCGTCAAAATTCTTGGATAGCAAGCCCGGTCCCAATGTTACCTCCAACATGTGGTCCTCGAACTCCACTAAAGAACCGGGCTTCAATCCCCGGGTACTTTCAAAAACCTGCACATAAGCAATATCCCCAACCACCTTGATGACCTCCGCCATTAACCGCTCGTCCCCGAGCCGGATAAAACAGATCTCGTTCTGGGATACCGGTCCCTCGGTGCGCACAAGTACAAGATTGGAAATAATACTATGAACTTTTCCTTGTGTTTTATTCATCTCTCAATTTTAAATTTTAAATCACTTAAATTCTTCCGCGAACTCAAAACTCCGTCTAAACTTATCGACTACCTCCATGAATACCTTTCGTCCCGACTCGGAGCTCATCTTGCTCCACCTCTCGACGATCATCAGCTCAAGCATAAAACTCAAAACCTTTTCCATGGAAAAATACTCGTACACCACGGCTTCCTCGATGTAATCCCAGTGAAGCAAATCCAAACCCCGTTCCCGTTCCACGAGATTAGGGTTATTCATCAGCGACATCACCTTCTCCGCGTAAGGATATTCCATACCCAAACCGAAATCTTTCGAGTTCGAAGTCCTCAGCGCCTTGGAAATCGCATTATTACCAATAATCTCCGGGGCAACTTCCTTACCGTATTTCCGACAAGTAAAAGCGACTACCAAATTCTTAATATTCATCGAGAATTCCGCATACTTTCTGACAAACTTGTTTCCACAATTCATCATATAATCGTAATACATCCAACTCAACACATTCTCGGGCGAAGTCTCGTATTTAAGATGTTCCCCTTTGAAATCGGCAATAAATTGATTCAGGTAAGCAGGTAAAGAATTTTTGGGTTCGGCTATTTCGTCTTCCAACTGTTGCAACGGATATACTGTTTCAAGGGCGGTATCAGGTTCCATTTTATTCAGCAAACGAAGGACTTGCTTGTTATCGGCAGGAAGGAAGAAAAGATTCATCAACTTCACGTCCTCCTTCTTCAAAGCCCCTTGCGCCAACTCCCGGAACCCGTTCACGGACAACGACAATTTCCGATCGTCCAGAAAGACCTCCGGTAAACCCGCGATTAAACAGTAGTAATTATTCTTTAATATCATCCTTTTCAAATTTTAGATACTAAAAATCCAATATCTATTTATTTTCTTCAAAAAGGAGCTTCTTCGTAAAGCCTTTGATATATTGGTTAAAGAAAGCCTCGAACAATTTCTCCGAGAACGCTATCTGGAACCCTCCGTCTTTTGGTTGGATCACGAATCCTTCGTCCAAGTTACCCACGTTCACCGTGAGCCCTTTATCCAGCAAATCCTTATATTTTGCCGTTACAAATGACTCGAATTTATCTTTCTCGTCAGCAGAAAGAAGTACTTCCATATCCAAATTCCCCCCGGCAACATCCCACTTCTTCACGATTGCCATAACCAACTCTTGGATAAAAGGCTTTTCCTCGAATCCGACCTTGGCAACCTCTCCCGCTACTTCTCCGGCAACAAGATTAGTAATTGCCTGTTTCAATGCCGTGATCGCTTGACGGGCACTCAACGTCATTTCAGACTCCGCCTTCTTCTTCAAGTTTGCCACATCGGTTTCAGCATCGGCATTCATCTGCTCCGCCTTTGCCTTTGCCTCGGCAACAATCTTTTCGGCCTCTTGCTTCGCTTGGTTGATGATATTCTCCGCCTCCCGGCGAGCTTTATCAACCCCCTCATCATAAAGCTTCTTGGTCAAAATATCTAATTTATTCTCCATAGTAAAAAACGTATTATATATATTAATTTATTCTTCTTTTATCCAGATAATCAGAACTCAATAAACGTGCCAGTGTTCCAGAAAAACGGCGTCAAGATATTAAAAAACCTTCACAAAAACAAATATTTTCTCATATTCCCAGGGCGAACGCATCAAAAGGCTTTTCGCCCGGTTCATAAAGTTGAGCTTTCAGCTCATAAAGTTTATAAAGTTCATAAAGTAACGGGCGTCCTTCGGACAAGGTTTACCGGCAGCTATGCTGCCGTGGACAAAGCGCCCGCTAGGGTCCATAAACCTTATGAAC
>NZ_CAUFYA010000066.1:0-20207 GCF_959596855.1 uncultured Butyricimonas sp. | reverse complement strand
CTCAATTCTATCACTATATCTTTCCGCATTTCACTTTTTTGTAGTAACTTTGTAACTTAATTATACTTATATTTGTTGGTAGAACTAATAAAGAATGCATATGGAAACAGGAAACCGATATATCCGTTTTGATTGGGCCATGAAGCGCTTGCTGCGTAATAAAGCTAATTTTGCCGTGTTGGAAGGATTGTTGACCGTGTTGTTGGGTGAGCGTATTACTATCCAGAAATTATTGGAGAGCGAGAGTAATCAGGAAGACGAATATGATAAATATAATCGGGTGGATATGTTGGCTGAAGATTCCAAAGGCCAACTTATCTTGATAGAGGTACAAAATAATAATGAATACGCTTACTTCCAACGTATGTTGTTCGGGACGTCAAAGTTAGTTACCGAATATATCAACCGGGGAGAGGGATATGACAAGGTACGCAAAGTGTATAGCGTGAATATAGTCTATTTCTCCCTGGGACACGGGAAAGATATCGTTTATCATGGTAAAACGGAATTTCACGGTATTCACACCGGTGAAGTGCTTGAATTAACACCTTTTCAGCGACAAACATTCAAGGTGGATACAGTTAGCCAACTTTACCCCGAGTATTACATCTTGAGAGTGAATGATTTCAATCAAATAGCGAAAAGTCCGTTGGAAGAATGGATTTATTATTTGAACACGGGTAACATTCCGGAATCTGCTACAGCACCCGGTTTGAACGAAGTTCGTGAACGTCTGAAGCTTGATAGAATGACTAAAGAAGAGTTAGACGCGTATTATCGGCATTTGGATAATGTGGTTATTTTGCGGGATAATATTTTTACCGAACGTGCGGAAGGACGCGCGGAAGGACGTATGGAAGGACGTGCGGAAGGTGAGTTACAAAAAGCTAAGGAAATAGCATCAAACTTGAAAAAAGCAGGTTTGAATATTGAAATAATCGCTCGAAGTACAGGGCTATCGATTTTGGAAGTAGAGAAACTTTAAACTACATAAATAGGGTATTTTGTAAACATGAAAACCAGAAGAGCCCAAACAATGAAACTCTTTTGGTTTTCGTGCCATGTCAATTTTTTCCTCATCATCCGGCAAGCTTCCGATTTTTGTTTTTTCGGCAAAAATTATAACTTTTTATTTGTGATCTGACGACTTCGGCAATACCACGTTCGTGATACGGCACACGGAAGCCAAGTTCCCGAATTCATCCGTCACGTTCACGGCAACCACGTGGGTTCGTTGTCCCTTATGGATAAATTCAGCTCGCCCGATAACATAACTCCCTTGGGCTTTACGGATATGATTGCCATTAATCTCGATTCCGAACACGTGATTTTCTTCCAGATTTTCCCCGATATAGGTTAATCCACTTCCCACGGTTTCCACCAATGCCATAATCGCTCCACCGTGCAACAATTGTCCCGGACGCATCGTGCGTTCATCAATCGGCATCTTTGCTTCCAACCAATTCTCTCCCACCCCGATAAACTCAATTCCCAAACTTTCCATCAATGTCCCCCGGCGTTCCCGGTTCATCTGTTCTATAAGCTCTAACATGTATTGATTTTAGATTTATGATTTTAGATTTCCACTCACAGCTCAAGGCTTTTAATCGTAAATTAATTTCTCTTTTTATTGGGATTCGCGGGAAACCATCCTTTCTTTACCCTTTCTTCCTGCTCGAAAACTTCCTTAATCGTCCAGAAAGACGAGAAGGCAAATACACCCAGCAAAGATGACCACAACACGTTGGTAACCCACAGGGCAGCAAGCGTTCCGGCGATTCCCAATACAAGGAATATCCACCAACATTTTGTACCCCAGTAATACTCCGCTTTTACTACCACGGGATGAAATAACCCGATAATCAGGAAGGTACAAATCCCGATAATTAATCCAGTCAAGTTATATGATTCAATGAATTCCATAAATGTTTTTTTTAGACTCCCGCAAATGTACAAATATTCCCAAAACACTACCTTATTTCTCCAAAATATTCCTACTTTTGTATGGAAGTACGAGAAAAAACTAAGCAACTATGATAACACTGAAAGAAGGAGAAAAAGCCCCTTATTTCGAGGGCATAAATCAAGACGGCAAAAAAATTACCTTGGATGATTTCAAGGGGAAAAAATTAATACTTTATTTCTACCCGAAAGATAACACTTCAGGATGCACGGCAGAGGCTTGCAGCTTGAACGACGGGTATTCCTCCCTCACGAATAATGGCTTTGAGGTTGTAGGAGTTAGCCCCGATTCGGCAAGTTCTCATCAGAAATTTATAGCGAAATACAACTTGTCGTTCAACCTTATCGCCGACACGGACAAAAAGATACTGGAAGCTTACGGCGTATGGGCAGAAAAGAAAATGTACGGCAGAACTTACATGGGCGTATTACGCACCACGTTTATCATTGACGGAAACGGTATTATTCAAAAAATCATCACGAAAGTGAACACGAAGGAACACGCGAAGCAAATCCAAGAGCAATTGAAAATTGAGAATTGAAAATTGAAAATGAAATGCGAGAACAACAACTTGTAACTCGCCGAAGGTGAACAAAAATCATAAATCTAAAATCATAAATAAATCAAGTATGGCAAATGCAGAAACCAACCAAGACAAGTTAAAAGCACTTCAACTCACGCTTGACAAGATCGAGAAGAATTTCGGGAAGGGAAGCGTCATGAAACTTGGGGATAATGTCGTAGAAGATGTTATGGCTATCCCCTCGGGTTCTATCGGACTGGACAGAGCTCTGGGCGTAGGCGGTTATCCCAAGGGACGCGTCGTAGAAATCTATGGCCCCGAATCTTCAGGTAAAACAACACTCGCTATTCACGCTATCGCTGAAGCACAGAAAATGGGTGGTATCGCCGCTATTATCGACGCAGAGCACGCTTTCGACCGGGTATACGCGGAGAAACTGGGCGTTGACGTGGATAATTTATTTATTTCACAACCCGACAATGGGGAACAAGCCCTTGAAATAGCGGAACAATTGATTCGTTCGGCTGCTATCGATATCATCGTGATTGACTCTGTTGCCGCCCTTACCCCGAAAGCTGAAATCGAGGGAGAAATGGGTGACAGCGTGATGGGATTACAAGCCCGTCTGATGTCCCAAGCCCTACGTAAATTAACGGGAACAATTAGCAAAACAAATACTTGTTGTATCTTTATCAACCAATTACGTGATAAAATCGGTGTTATGTTCGGTAATCCCGAAACGACAACTGGTGGTAACGCACTGAAATTCTACGCTTCCGTGCGTCTGGATATCCGCCGTATCGGTCAGATCAAGGACGGGGAGGAAATTTACGGTAACCACACCCGCGTGAAAGTAGTGAAAAACAAGGTAGCTCCTCCATTCAAAAAAGCGGAATTCGATATCATGTACGGGGAAGGTATCTCCCGTTCCGGTGAAATCGTTGACATGGGTGTTGAATACAACGTGATCAAAAAAAGCGGAAGTTGGTTCTCTTACGGAGAAAGCAAACTGGGACAAGGACGGGAAACCGTGAAACAACTTGTCATGGACAACCCGGAATTGGCAGAAGAACTCACGCAAAAGATCGTGGAAGCAATAAAGAGTGGTGTGCAACCGGCAACGAAATAAGTTATAAAGTTCATAAGGTTCATAAAGTTTATAAAGTAATTGTTTTTCCCCACAGGATGCTTTTCCACGGTAGCTAAAGCTACCGTTAAATACTGTCCGAAGGACACCCGTCACTTTAAGAACTTTATAAACCTTATAAACTTTACAAACCCTATAAAACAGCTGAAATATACAATGAAAAATCGTTTATTTTCTGCACTTATCCTGCTATCCGTTGTGTCGTGCGATAGCCAGAAAGAGGCAGTAAAAACAAGTTATAAAACACCGGATATGAAATTAGCATCCGACGTGATGACTCCCGAAGTGTTATGGTCATTTGGCAGACTCGGCGGAATAAGTGTATCCCCCGACCAGAAATCACTCGTGTACGAGGTGACTTACTTCAACAAAGAAGAAGACCGCTCGTACAGTGATGTCTACCTGATGAATCTTGCTGACGGAACATCCAAACAATTAACCGACACGGATTACAAGGAATTCGGGACAACATGGACTCCCGACGGTAAAATTGCCTTCATGTGCAGCAAATCGGGTTCCGTCCAATTATGGGAAATGAACCCGGACGGCAGTAATCTCAAACAATTGACCAACGTGGAAGGTGGTATCGGGGGATATATTTTCTCCCCGGACAAATCCAAACTTCTCTTCTTGAAAGATGTGAAACTGGAAAAAGATGTACACGACTTGCACCCGGACCTCCCGAAAGCGAATGCCCGCTTGATCAACGACCAGTTCTATCGTCACTGGAATGATTGGGTGGAAGCGTACACCCACCCGTTTGTCGCCGACTATATCGCGGGACAAATGATTACCTCCGGTAAAGACATCATGGAAGGCGAGAAATGGGAATCTCCCGTTCGTCCTTGGGGTGGCACCGAGCAACTGACATGGACAAAAGACGGTCAAGGCGTTATCTACATGGCACGCAAAAAAGAGGGTATCGATTACGCTTTCTCTACAAACACGGACTTATACCTTTATAACGTGAAATCCGGGAAAACCGAGAATCTCACGAAAGGTATGATGGGGTACGACCAAAATCAAGTGATCTCTCCCAACGGGGAATTCATGGCATGGGAAAGTATGGAACGTGATGGATACGAGGCTGATAAAATCCGCCTTTTCGTGATGAATCTGAAAACAGGCGAGAAAAAGGAGTACACGAAAGACTTCGACCAAAACGTGGGTGGTCTTATTTGGGCTGACAATAACACGCTCTATTTTATTTCCGATCACCACGCCACCGACGAGATTTACAAGTTGACGTTGAACGACGGGGTTATCACCAAATTAACCGAGGGCGTACACAACTATACTTCCGTTATCCCGGTAAACGATTACCTGATCGCTACCAAAGTATCCATGAGCAAGCCAGCAGAAATCTACAAAGTAGACCCGAAAACCGGAAAGGACACGGAACTCTCGTTCGTGAACAAAAAGATACTGGATCAACTGACCATGGGTAAGGTGGAATCCCGTTGGATAAAAACTACCGACAACAAAGAGATGTTGACATGGATTATCTATCCTCCCCATTTCGACCCGAACAAGAAATACCCGGCAATCCTTTATTGCGAGGGCGGACCGCAAAGTACCGTCAGCCAGTTCTGGAGTTTTCGCTGGAACTTCCAGATGATGGCAGCCAACGGCTATATCATCGTTGCTCCTAACCGCCGCGGTTTACCGGGATTCGGTCAGGAATGGAACGAACAGATCAGCGGGGACTATTCCGGACAAAACATCAAGGATTATCTTTCTGCCATCGACGAGATGAAGCAAGAACCTTATATTGACGAGAATCGTTTGGGATGCGTGGGAGCCTCTTATGGAGGGTACTCCGTGTTCTACCTTGCTGGACATCACGACAAACGTTTCAAAGCGTTTATCGCCCATTGCGGTATCTTCAACATGGAAATGCAATATTTCAACACCGAAGAGATGTGGTTCGCACAATGGGACATGGGCGGTGCGCCTTGGGACAAGAAAAACAAGGTGGCTCAACGTACTTTCGAAAATTCCCCGCACAAATTTGTCGGAGAATGGGACACCCCGATTCTGGTGATCCACGGTCAAAAAGACTTCCGCATCGACGCATCGCAAGGTATGGGAGCTTTCAATGCCGCACGTATGCGTGGCATTCCGGCACAATATTTATATTTCCCGGAGGAATGTCACTGGGTACTCGGATGCCAGAACGGTATTTTATGGCAACGAACTTTCGCCGCTTGGTTGGACAAATGGTTGAAATAATATAAAAAAAGCCTCGTTTTTCACGAGGCTTTTTTATTTCTATTCCAGCTTAAATACGGCTGTCACGTGCGGTTCTAAATTGAGTTTCAATTGCTCAAATTCTCCCACGTTCTGATGTAACCAGACATCTCGCACGAACGCTTTCCCGAATCCCAATAAATCCAATGGTACCACGACCTCTTCCGGTTCATCCCCCCGATTCATCACGGCTAAAGCGACACGCCCGCCATCCAGCGGTTTCATCCATATCTCGCAATTTCCCTCTTTCTTCATCATTCTCCCTTGCAGTCCTAGCACATCTTGATTAATCGCGATAATCTCCGGATTTGTCAATATTCTTAAAACAGAGTCGGGCATATTCCGAACATCGTTCCCGCATAACAGAGGGGCGGCCATCATACACCACATACTCATGTGTGTACGATACTCTTTTAAGTTACAACCATATTGCACGTCGCCGGAGTTAATACTCGAACTCTTCCCGCAAATTCCGACAACCAACATATCCGGGTCATTCCATGCCCCCGGGAAAGCGTAATCGGCCAATTTAGCGTTCTTGTCAATAATATCCAGTATGCCGTATAATCCTGTTCCCGATTCTCTCAAATCCCAAGCGTCACGAATATCCTCCGTTGTACGCCAATAATGCCCGCCGACTTCTCTCGCCCACTCCCACGGTTCACGACGTCCCCACTCGCAAACACTGTAAATAATCGAACGATCGGTAGACCGCAGAGCCTCCCCCATCTTCCGGTAACGTGCAATCGCCGTATCCCGTGATGCCGGAGCACCACAATAATCATATTTCAACAAATCCACTCCCCACTCGGCGAA
Source organism: uncultured Butyricimonas sp. (assembly GCF_959596855.1). Taxonomy (NCBI): domain Bacteria; kingdom Pseudomonadati; phylum Bacteroidota; class Bacteroidia; order Bacteroidales; family Odoribacteraceae; genus Butyricimonas; species uncultured Butyricimonas sp. The sequence goes on along the minus strand of NZ_CAUFYA010000066.1, from coordinate 13,508 downwards.
ATCACGGGCATCTATTTCCTCGAAGCCGTAACTTCCGCACACGCCCGCACAAGTATATTTCGAGGCGTCCGAATAGATACCTAAACGGAATCCTCTCTCGTGCAGGTAATCGGCAACATATTTTATTCCTCTTGGAAACTTCGTCGAGTCAATGACAATATGCCCGTCCGCCCCTCTCTCTTTCAACTGCCACAAATCGTCAATATTAATGTAATTATATCCTAAATCACGCATTCCGTTCGCGATCATCGCCTCTGCCGTTTCGATAACCAAAGCTTCCGTCAAATCTTGTCCGAAAGTATTCCAACTATTCCACCCCATCACCGGCGTCAGCGCCAACTCCTTGCCAATCTGTATTTTCAACTCGCTCACCCTGCTTCCCAGCTTATTAGTAGCCGTAATCTTCACCTTATACTCCCCGGCATTCTCCACGATACCCCGTATAATTCCAGTCTCGCCATTCAAGGTCAATCCCCCCGGTAACCCTTCCGCCGTCCAAGTCATGGGACGCTCACCCGAAGTCGGAATAGCGAAAATAAACTCCGTACCGGGATAATTCCCCACCACGTAAGGCGGATTCACACGAGGCTCCCCCTCGAAGACGCCCTCGAACTTCCCTCTCTTCCCCGTACACCCGAACAGGGCAAATATCAAAACAAACCACAATACATTTTTCATATACTATATTTTAACAATCATGCACAAATATAACAAATAATAGATAAATAACCACACGACAAAGCCATCACACAGAGTAAACGCATGAAAATGCGTTTACTCTACCGCTTTATTCCTAATTCTTTCCAGAATATTTTTCTATTTTTGTGTAGACTAAAACCGGAAAGCCATGAAGATACTGATTGTCGAAGATGAAAAAGGATTACGGGAAGTGATGACACAATCCCTCGAAAAAGAACGTTTTATCGTGGAAACCGCCACGGACTACGCCACGGCATTGCAGAAAATCAATGATTACGACTATGATTGCATCCTGCTGGACATCATGCTTCCCGGTGGCAACGGACTGTCGATCCTCGAGGAACTGAAAAAACTACGCAAACGCGAAAGCGTTATCATTGTTTCCGCAAAAGACTCCATTGAAGATAAGGTGACAGGGCTAGACCTCGGCGCAGACGATTATCTGGCAAAACCTTTCCATCTGGCGGAACTCCACGCCAGAGTAAAGTCCGTCATCCGGAGAAAACAAAACGACGGGGATATCAAAATAGAGATCGGCAATCTAATTGTCTACCCCGACAATCACACCGTCTTTATTGATGGTAATGAACTGAAATTGAACCGTAAAGAATTTGACCTTTTGTATTATTTTGTCGCTAATCCCGACCGCCTGATCAATAAAACCACTCTCGCGGAATCCGTTTGGGGCGACAACATCGATCAGGCAGACAGTCTGGATTTTATTTACTCCCAAGTAAAAAATCTACGCAAGAAAATGAAACAAGCCGAAGTTATTCCGGAAATCAAAGCCGTTTACGGCTTCGGCTATAAACTGATAACCACCCCGGAAGCATGAAACTCATCCACTATACCATAAGCAAACTCTCTGTCGTGTTAATCATCATCCTCACTGCATGGGCTTGTCTTTTCTATTTTAACATACTCGATGAGATTCTTGATGAAACGGACGATAGTCTTGAAAACTATAAAAACCTTATCATCCGTCAGGTACTCACGGATACATCCGCCATTGACAATCATAACGATCTGATGAGCCAATACATGCTCAAGGAAATACCCGAGGAAGAAGCCATCCATTACCGGGAACGCTATTTCGACTCCACCCGCTTCTACGAGACAGAACTGGAATTCGACCCCGTGCGGGTACTAAAAACCGCATTCCGGGGACAGGACAAGAGATTCTACGAGTTGACTGTCATGATCTCCACGCTGGAACAGGACGACATGATCGAGGCCATCCTGCAATGGATTATCATTCTCTATTTCACCCTTCTCGTGTGTATTATACTCGTATCCGAGCTCGTGTTTCGCCGGAGCCTGTCGCCTTTCTACAAGCTGCTTCGCTGGCTCAATACATTTACTCTCGGGGAAAAGAATCCCCCGTTGGACAATCCCACGAAAATCAAAGAATTCAAACAGTTAAACGACACGATACGCAAAATGACTCTACGGAGCGAAGAAATGTATTCCCAACAGAAGCAATTCATCGGGAACGCCTCCCACGAGTTGCAAACCCCGTTGGCAATATGCCGCAACAAACTCGAACTCTTCGCCGAAAGACCGGACTGTACCGAGGAACAATTGCAAGAAATTGCCGATATTCACCGCAACGTGGAACGCATCATTAAACTCAACAAATCCCTGTTGTTCCTTTCCCGCATTGAAAACGGGCAATTCCACAACGAGAAAGAGGTAGAACTCAACCCGATCATTCGGGAACTTATCGAGGATTTTCAAGAAATATACGAACACAAGAAACTCCGGGTACACCTCGAGGAAACGGGCATCTGCAAGATTCGCGCGAACGAATCTTTAGCCAATACCCTCGTGACAAACCTGCTCAAAAATGCCATGATACACACTCCGGTAAACGGCGAAATTATGGTCAGCATACTTCCTTATCAAATCACCATTTCCAACAGTGGCGAAGGAAAACCTTTGGATAATTCCCGCCTTTTCACCCGCTTCTATCAAGCCGACAACAAGAAACCGGACTCCACAGGGCTGGGACTTGCCATCGTGCAAAGCATCGCGAATCTTTATGGTATCCGTATCACCTACTCGTACGACGGGATGCATCATTTCACGGTAAAAATCTAAAATTTTTCAATTCCTCTCTTTTTCCCAAATCTTTCCCAAATTGCCCCTTTACTTTGTTCTCAGAAATTGAATTAATACATGAACATTAAAAATAAAAAGCTATGAGAACAAAGAATTTTCTTTTTACCGCACTTTTATTATCAGGTTTCGCTTTCACGAGCTGTGATGATAACGACGACAACTACACCCCGGACGGGAAGATACAGGAAGCATTTATCACCAAGTACCCGAACGCCCAACGCGTGGAGTGGGAAAAGAAATATGACCATTACGTGGCAGACTTCTATCTCGAGGGTATCGAAAGAGAGGCTTGGATCAACGCGCAAGGAGAATGGGTAATGACCGAAAGCGACATCCGCTACACCGATCTCCCGGCAGAAGTACAGTCAGCATTTCAAGCAAGCGAGTACAAGGATTGGAAAATTGACGACGTGGATATGCTCGAACGAGTGGAGATGGAACCCGTGTACGTGATCGAGGTAGAACAAGGGAAACAGGAATTTGACCTGTACTACGCGGCAGACGGCACGCTCCTCAAGGCCGTGGAAGACATGGACAACAATAATGAACACCACCCGACAACTGTCCCCGAAGCGTTAAAGACAGCTATCGACAACCGCTATCCGGGAGCCGTGATATTGGATATAGACGTTGAGAAAGGTATCACTGAAATTGATATCCGCCACGAGGGTAAGTCCAAAGAAGTACACTTCAACGCCCAAAACGAATGGTTGTACACCTCATGGGACGTAAGACAGTCGGAAGTTCCAACAGAAGTGATGACCACTATTAATAACGCTATTAGTCAAAATCATAAAGGCTACAAAATCGACGACATCGAATACGAGGAAAGACCTAATGGCGATGTGTATGTATTCGAATTGGAGAAAGAAAATGACCGAGATATTTACGTAACCGTGGACATGGAAGGAAACATCGTGAAGTAATCACACGTAAAAGGAGTGAAAAGCTATATTGTAAAACAAAAACTAACATGAAATTATGAAAACAACATTTATCGCTGCAATAATCATGCTCTCCTCCATGTTCGCTTTCAGCAGTTGCAAAAGCGACGGCTACGTCCCCGCCAAGAACATCGTGAACGCGTTTAAGGCCAAGTACCCGAAAGCCAAACAAGTGGAATGGGAAGTGAAGAACACGTATCAAGTCGCCGAATTCCGCATCGGATTCACGGAAGCAGAAGCTTGGTTCGACAACAACGGCAAATGGGTGATGACGGAAAGCGACGTATCCTTCCGCTCTCTGCCCGCCGTTATCCGTAACAGTTTTGAAACCGGGGAATATGCCAAATGGAAAGTGGAAGACGTGGATAAACTCGAGAGAGACGGTATGGAAACCCTTTACATCATCGAGGTGGAACTCGGCGAACAGGAAGTAGACCTACATTACCTTGAAAACGGTACTCTCGTGAAAACGGTAATGGACAAAGAAAACAAAGGCTATTTCCCGGAAACGATGCCCCAAACCGTCCTGCAATTCATCAAACAAAAATACCCGCAAGCAAACATCGTGGAAATTGATCAGGAAAAAGGACTGTTGAAAATAGAAATCATCGACAACCGTCTCAAAAAAGACGTGGTATTCAACCACAAGAACGAGTGGGTGGTCACGACATGGGAAGTTCGCCAAAGTGAAGTCCCCACCAACGTGATGAACGTTCTGAAAACCTCGGCATACGCCAATTATCGCATCGACGACATCGATTATGAAGAAAGAGCCGACGGAACGAATGTCTACATCTTCGAGGTAGAACAAGGCAACAAAGAAGTTTATGTCACGATAAACGCCAATAGTCTGGAAGTAATATCCACGACACCGAAAAATTAATAAAAGGGACTTTCGTCCCTTTTATTAGTCCATAAAACACGGGTGTCCTTTGGACAGAGTTTAACGGCAACCCGAGCAGCCGTGGACAAAGCACCGCAGGTCTATTGACCTTATAGACTTCATATACTTTACAAACTTCCTACATTCTCACCCACTTCACGGCATCCGCCATAATCACGATATCTTTTCGTCCCCGCTCGTCTTTATCCGAAAGAATCACGCTGACCTCCCCCGCCGGAAAATCGAATTCCCCGAGAACCATCCAGTCGTCAATCGTTCTGTTTTCTACCCCTTCACCCATGTTAAAGTCGATCTTTTCCTCTTGATCCCCGTATTTTATCGTGTAAGCTAAAGTGAAATCGGAGTAATCCAAGCCCATTTCTCCATAACTTATTTTTTCCAAGTTGGTCTTAACCATCACCCGGTATTTCCCTTTTTCTTTCAAGCGGGCAGTCCACGTTGCAGAACAATCGCCCTTGCCGAAGCTCTTGAAATACGCCCGCCGAAGGGAATCCCCCTCGTAATTGTTTCTGATCACGGGAGTCCAATAGCGCAGTTCTTGCCGCCCGACAAGACCGAAAACTTCTTCCCGGCTAACCCCGAACCATTTTTGCAAGATCGTCTGGTTAGCCCGGTCGTCAAACGAGAACCCCTCGTCCGTGTCGTCCACCACGGTCACATTCGGGTCAGGCAGGAATGCCGCAATATCCGTATCTACCCATCTTCCCGGGGTTTCCGCCAACCCCGCGGGTTTACTTCTTTCCCCGTGCACGAAATCAAAGTCGACAGGTCGATTGATTGACATTCCCGAGTTGAAATTCCCGTACAAATCATACGCCCTTTCCACCCGCCGTGCCATATAAAAAGCCTTCGCCTTTCCCGGCTCCACGTAACAACTATAATATTTTTTCTCCCCTCTCTCGCTCATATCCATGTACACGAAGCCTCCTTCTTTTCCGCAATTCATGACCTTCGCCTCAATCTCTATCCATCCCGGCCCATACACTTTATCATCCGGGTAAAAATAACTGTTCATATCGGCTACTTTAAAATATTGGTCATGCCGAACCCCGATCCATTTCTCGAACACCCGTTCCAGATCACCTCCAACCCGCTCGCCCAATACCCGCGATAATTCGTCAAAATGAATCACCCCGGAACGGGTATGATAAATGTCATCCAAAGCTCTGAAAAGGGAATCCACGGAAACCTCCAACCCGAGATAATTCACGAGATCCCGAACGTTCGACAGCATCATCCCAGCCAGCAATACCCGCGGAAATCCCCGCTCGAGGAAGGCTTCTTCCAGACTGTGCTCCCGTGCGTACGCATTGATTTTTCGGGCATCTTCCGGCGGAACGTACATCCCCACGTGCCCGAGTATAAATTTGCGCTCGGAATATAACTTGTCGATCAACACGCCAACATAAGGATATTTCTCGGAATAAACAGACAAACGAGGGGATGCGAACAACGTATGTATATTCCAAAGATTGAACCCGGTTCGTTCCCGATCAAAACCCAACTGCAGTATCGGATGGCTACATTCATGATTGTCAAATAGATTATCCGCACTACCGAATAACATACTCATGTGTCCAGCCGCCCAAGGCGTTCGCTCAGGAAGCGCCACACCTTCACCGAGAAATGCCAGATCCGGTTCCGGTTCCTCGATGGGCATATTCAACACCGTCATAAGTTTCATATCGAATTCCTTTTCCGGCAAAAATACCACACCCGGCTCCATTTGCCCGCTAATCAATCGCCCCTCGTTAAACTCGGTTCGAAAAGGAAGTGGGGTTTCTATCAAGCGATAACAAGGTTGCTCCTTCTCGTACCAACTCAAATCGACGAATTTCATCACGGGTTTAAAAAAGTACTCAAAGTACCCTTTGATTCCATTCAAGTCGAGAGCCTCGAAATGCTCCGACAAGGGAGCCGGAATCCCGAAAGACGACACGACAAATTTCATACTGTCAATATCCAATTCCACCGTTTCAAATTGTCCCCCGCAAAGCGAAATCCCGGACAGGACGTGGGAAGGACGGAAATAAGAAGAATCCGCCCCGGTGGAAGCGATCCCCTGGGAAAACAACTCCCGCTGCCGGGGATGAGCCACGGTCAAGCGAAAACGGGTCATATCCTTGCCGCTGCATACCGGGTATACCGGGTTCACGGGAGGCAATGCCGTCGGATACCACCCGCAAGCGGAGGTCACCAGAAGATAATCATCCGATACGAAAGCGCTCCGCCGTCCCGTGGGAAAGAAATTGTCAAACCGGAAACTATCCTCGTAACTATCATCCGGTATATGCAAATCGGTAAATCGTTCATCGATCCTACCGGAATATGACACCCGCAAACGCAAGGTATCGCCACTTGCCAAGGAACGATCGATAACAAGTACCTGCCCGTCCCGAGTGAAAGGCAACGCCCGCCCGTTTTCCTCCAACGCAGTCACACGCAATCCCGGGTTCAGGAAGAGAAGTGGCTGTTTCACCTCCTTGCCATTCAGGTTGCATACCACCAGATCACTACGCACATCAAGATTCTCACCTTCCTGCCTCAGCGTAATATCGTGGCTGCTGACATGACAAGGCATGCCGAGCCAATGTTTCCGGAAACTCTCCCGGTAACTTTCACGGGCACTCCGGGCAGGTATATAACTTACCGCCATCACCACCCCGCAAAGAAGCCCCGACACGACAAGCGTCACGCCCCCGAGCGAGTAACGCCTCACTTGCTTCAAGGTACTTGGCAGGCGTTCCACGCCCCGCACGCTATAAGCCAAAAGTCCCAGTCCCAGCAATAGGAAACCCAGCCGATGCAACAGGTAATACCACAATCCCACGTGTCCCGTCACGCCCGAGAACAAGTTAGGTACTCCTGTACCCAAGAAATCCAGTATCCCGTGCAACCGATAAGGCAACCAGATAACAGATACCACACACCACAAGAACAAAAGCACCATAGTCAGGTAACGCCACCTGAACACCCGTGACAACCACAAGCTCAACCCCATCACGAAGACCAGCGACGGGATGTTCAAGGTGACGAAATAGAATATATAATATTGGATACCGAGAGGCGCCATACTATTCAAGTTCACGAAAAAGACGCAGCACAACATCACGAGCAGGTTCACCGCACCGAAAAGTATCATATTACCCAACACCCTTCCCCACGTGTATTCCCCGTTCTCCATCGGGCGGGCATGAATAGGGTCAAGCGCCCCGCCCAACTTTTCCCGGCGAGGAAAATCGGTAACCATCAGAATCACGAACAGCGATTGCACAACACTATACAAGTAAGCATTCACCAGCGGTACGGAACAAGGCAAAGCCACCATCTTCCAGTTCGAGCAGTAGCCCTGCCCTTGCAAAAAGAACTGGTACAACGTTATACCAATCACCGCAATAAAAACAAATAAACGAAATTCCCATTGCCTACGCTGTTGCTTCGCCTCGTACAAGGCAACATGTAAAATGTCATGTAGATTCATAGCTTGAATTTTAATAAAACATCGACGCACAAAGCTTTACCACCTATCGCTCAAATATAGGGATATTTTATTAAAAAAGGCAATTATTGTAACACAAATAATAATTCAAGAAAAATCCCGGAAGTTTACGCTTCCGGGATTTTCTATTTAGAATATTTCATTCTTTACAGATGCAGTTTCACCTCTACCGGTTTTTCTTTCACTTTCACGTTCTCTCCTACCCACTTCCCGTCTTTATCGAAATAATACAAGGTGTATTCTTTATTCTTTTCCACGACAAACTCCAACACGTCATTCATATCCTGTCTGGGGCCGGCTGTACGTCCGCCACCGATCTGGTCTTTACCGCAGAAAATGTCCACGTTGGCTGCAACCCGGTCGTCCGACTTGCGCGTATTACGCTTGTCTTTGTACATCATCACTTTCATCTTCACGTAATTTCCGCCTTCCAGTTGCTCGTTATACACTTGCTTGTAATTATCAAGGTAGCGTTGAGTCACGTTTAACGCGGGTACATACTTGATGTTGAAATCCCACACGAGCGGGAAACTCTCCCCGGTCGGTTTGAAAGAGGAAGCCCAAATAGCGTGCATACGGTCATTCGGGTCCGCTTTCCCGGCATCGGCAAGGAACCATGAACGATCCAACTTGTTGGGATAATACTCCGTGAAGTACCATTTCCCGTCCAACCACACCTCACACCAGTTATGGTTTCCGCGATTGTCATGCCAGTTGGCAGTACCGGCAATGCGCGACGGAATCCCGACAGAACGGAAAGCATCCGTCAACAAAATAGACAACCCGCTACAAGAAGCCATATTCTGGCGCATGGACTCGAACGGACTCTGGTCCGGTTTTTCGCGGCCGGTGTTGTAATCCACCTTTACCTCATCCCGGATATTCCTGTTCACGGCAGCAATCGCCTCGTCCAACGTTTTACAATTCTCCACGTACGGGGCGAATCGCCTGTAAAAATCGGCACGCCAATTCTCGCGAGTTTCGTTCAAGGAAGCGTACGGCAACACGTCATTCAAGAAAATTGAATCCGGCACGCTCTTCGCCCAAGCAAAACGATTTCGAGCCTCGTAAGCCAATTGAACGTTCGACAACAAATCGTCGCCTGTCATGGAAGTCAAATCACGCTCCGGCATATAAGCAATAAGGAAAGCAACCCCTTCTTTCATCTCGGGTGCGGCAGTCTTCAGAGCTTTCACGAGCTCGGTTTGATTAGCACCCGCTTTTTCCAAAGCTTTGTCCAGTAACGCATGGTATTTTTCCGGTACTCCCGGATATTTCGCGCATGCCACGCACACGCAACACAACAACAAGATAAATAGGTTTTTCATGAATTTAATTGGATTTATTACTAAAGTATTTCATAAACTGTGCTCGCTCGTATAAATCGGGATTATCGATGGAAGAGTAAGACAGCATGCCCCGGAAGTCATCAATACTCTCGAAAGCTTTGGACTCCATCCACGTCTTGATAAAAGTATTCATCTCACCGATCACGCTTATCCCCTTCTCGTAAAGCACGGAGCACAATTGGACGGTGGTAGCTCCCGCCAATAGCAGTTTCACGACCGCCTCACCGCTATGCACTCCCGTCGAAGCAGAAATCTCCAGATTCTTGTCCTTACCCGCCAGAATACCCGTCCACCGCAATGTCGTTCTCAACTCCGTCGCCGTACTGAACACGGAAGCCGCTCCCATTGTCAAGCTATTGATATTAATATCCGGTTCGTAAAAACGGTTGAATATTGTCGTGGCATTCGCCCCGTAAGCTTTCATCTTATCCACGAAAGCCGATAAATTCGTGAAATAATGACTGATCTTGATGGCAACGGGTATCTTTACCTGTTCTTTAATCGATTTCATAATCTCATAATATACATTCTCCACCTCCGCACTCTCTGTAAACTCGTTCACAGGCAAAATAAAAACATTCAATTCCAAAGCATCAGCCCCGGCATCCTGCAATTGACGGGCAAAACTAACCCATTCACCACCACTGAAACAATTCACGCTGGCAATAACGGGAATCGATAAACGACTTTTGGCGTTGCGCACCAATTCTACATATTTCTGTATCGTGTTGGAACGGATATAAGCCTTGATGTAATCCTCCGCTTCCGGGTAACCATCACTCATCCCGTACCCGGCATTAAACACACCGCTCGTTTCTTGGTTTATCTGTTCCTCGAAAATAGATTTCAACACGACTGCCCCAACGCCCGCTTCTTCCATTTCCACCATCTTCTCAACATCGGAAGTCAACCCGCAACTCGCCGCGATAATCGGACTCCGTAATTCCAGTCCCATGTACTTCGTCTTCAATTCTGCCATAATTAATTTTAAATTTATGATTTATGATTTTTGTTCGCCTTCGGCGAATTACAAGTTGCAAGTTACATTTGCCTTCGGTAAGTTGCAAGTTGTTATTCTCTCATTTCATTTTCAATTCTGCATTTTCAATTTTCAATTGCTTTGTATTGCCTTGCCCCGAATATCGAACTTCCTACCCTCACCATCGTGCTTCCTTCTTCAACAGCAATCTTGTAATCCCCGGACATACCCATAGATAACTCTTTAAATTCCGGTTTATCCGCAAAATACAGTTGCTTCAACTCATCGAATATCCTTTTTAAATGCCGGAATTCCTCCTGAACCTGCACCAGATCGTCCGTGAAAGTCGCCATTCCCATCACCCCCTCGATCCGCACGTTCTTCATATTCGCGTAACTCTCGCTTTCCAGTAACTCCCGGGCTTCTTCCATGTTCAACCCGAACTTCGTTTCCTCCTTTGCCACATGGAATTGTAACAAACAAGGGATCAATCGGTTGTGTTTTTTTGCTTCCTTGTCTATCGTCTCCAGCAACTTCAAACTCTCCACTCCATGAATCATTGCCACAAATCCAGCCACATATTTCACCTTGTTGGTTTGTAAATGCCCTATCAGATGCCATTCTATATCTTTCGGGAGCACCTCGTACTTCTCCGCCAACTCCTGTGCCCGATTCTCTCCGAACACCCGTTGTCCGGCATTATACGCCTCTTCTATCGCCTCTACCGGCTTCGTTTTTGACACAGCCACCAGCTTTACCCCTTCCGGCAAACTATCGGCTATACGTTTCAAATTTTCAGCTATACTATTCATCTCATTTCAACGTTTATCGATGTCCGTGAAACTATGGACTTACAAATATAACGTAAAATCCATAATGTCGGGATAAACATCTTAAAATTTTAAGACTTTACACCGACGGTTGCAAGTCTCCCCGAATTGTGTTAATTTTGGACTTTCAAAAGGAAAAATATGCACAGGTATTTTATAGAACTAGCTTACAACGGAAGTGGTTATAACGGTTGGCAAATCCAGCCTAACGCTCCTTCCGTGCAGGAAGAGATAAACAAAGCCTTGTCCCTGTTGCTAAAGCAAGACATCAACGTAACCGGCGCCGGACGTACCGACACGGGTGTGCATGCATCCTTTTTTGTCGCCCATTTCGACAGCGTCACTCCCGTAGCGGACACGAAAGCCCTGACCGATAAGCTTAACCGTTTCCTAGGGAAACACATCTCCATAAAAGAGATCTATCCCGTCCTTCCGGACGCTCATGCCCGGTTCTCTGCGCTCTCGCGGACATACAAATATTACATCAATAAAACAAAGAACCCGTTCACCTACCCGTTTGCTTACACACCTCACCCGTTACCCGATATCCGGTTAATGAATCAAGCATGCGAGTTACTTACACGTTACGAGGACTTCACCAGTTTCTCGAAACTCCACACGGACGTGAAAACCAATATTTGCCGAATTATGCAAGCCGGATGGGAAGAAACCGACGAACAACTTGTCTTCACGATAAAAGCAGACCGTTTCCTGCGAAACATGGTACGGGCTATCGTGGGAACCCTGCTAGACATCGGTCAGAAACGGATCGACTTGAAACAATTCCAACAAATCATCGAAAGCAAAAACCGCTGCAACGCGGGCACTTCAGTCCCCGGGAACGCGCTGTTCCTCTGCGATATCGAGTATCCGCCATGTAAAACACAACTAACACCCGAAGCATGAAAACAAAAATATTCATATTATTCATCCTTTTTCTATGTATGTTTGCCCGAAACACATCGGCAATCAAACTAACGAAAGATGCCACGATCAGCATCCTCACGTGCGCACCGGGAAATGAACTCTACTCTCTTTTCGGGCACACGGGCATCCGTGTCACTGACAAGGCAAATAATTTGGATATCGTATTCAACTATGGCACGTTTGATTTCAACACGCAAGGTTTCTATTTCAAGTTCGCCCGAGGATTACTCCCCTATCAATTGTCCTGTTCGGATTTCGACCGCTTCATGGCCTCTTATGTTTACGAGGAACGTAGCGTGTACTCGCAAATCTTGAATCTGGACTCCATTCAGAAACAACGACTCATGGATCTACTCGTGGAAAATTATCAGCCACAAAACCGGACTTATCTCTATAACTTCCTTTACGACAACTGTACAACCAGAGCGAGGGATATTGTCGAGAAAAGCACCGACAACAGTATCACGTGGATAGCAGAACCTTCCACCAAGAGTTTCTGGAACATGTTGGACGAATATCTCTGCCGCTCCCAGTGGACGCAATGGGGTATCCATACCATTCTCGGTTCCCCTGCAACCTCTATCGTGACCACCCGGGAACAGATGTTCCTGCCCGATTACCTCATGTATCGACTGGACTCTGCCTATTTCAACGGCAAGCCTCTGGTTGAACCGATTAAAGTGATTTACCAAGCCCCAGACCAGACTCCCAATAACCCGTGGTACATTTCCCCGTTTTTTGTCTTTGCCGTTTGCACGTTAGCACTTATCCTGCTCCTGCAAAAATACAGAAGCAGACGCTTGTTGAAAGCCATTGCCATCCCGTTTTTTATCATCACGGGTATCATCGGTTGCCTTATCGTCTTCCTTTGCTTTTTCACCAAACATCCCACGATGTACCCCAACTTCAACGCTCTTTGGGCTAATCCACTCAACCTCATCGCCGCCTTTTTTATCGGCAAAGAGAAATTACCGTGGATTATCAACAAATACATCTTCGTATATCTCTACATCCTAATCATCGGCTTCCTGCTCTGGTTCCTTTTCATTCCGGCAGTACCTTACGCCTCCATGGTCATTTTCGTGTGGATGATATACCTCTGCATCCGTTTGCGACAAGTACAGAAATAATATTTTTCCACTTTTTGCATCCCACGCCTTGCAAGTTCAAATAAAACCTCTATATTTGCACTCGCAATTCCAAAATGGTGCCATAGCTCAGTTGGTAGAGCAAAGGACTGAAAATCCTTGTGTCCC
>NZ_CAUFYA010000065.1:0-20240 GCF_959596855.1 uncultured Butyricimonas sp. | reverse complement strand
TGGAACGTAAACCGATAGTAGCCGTTACAGACCCGAATTGTGACATGGGTGTTATCGCAGAAGAGAACGGGTATGGTTTCTGGTGTCTAAGTAATTCGGTGGATGCTTTCGTGGATGCTGTTGACAAGATGCTGGTTTCCGATATAAAACGTATGGGAGAGAACGGGTATGAATTTTATCTGAATAATTACACGGTAGAACATACTTATCAAGCGATAATGAAACATTTACCCCGATAACAGTAAATATGTACAAGAATTTTTTTAAACGGTATTTTGATTTTATTATCGTGTTGTGCGTGCTGTTGGTAATTTGGCCTATTTTACTCGTGATTGCGATGTGGTTACACTACGCTAACAAAGGTACGGGAGCATTTTTCACGCAAGAACGCCCGGGGAAGGATGGAAAAATATTCAAAGTGATCAAATTCAAGAGTATGACAGACGAGCGAGATGCGGAGGGTAAGTTATTGCCGGATGCGGTTCGTCTTACCCCGGTGGGAAGATTCGTGCGTTCTACTTCATTGGATGAGTTGCCGCAATTGATTAACGTATTGAAAGGAGATATGGCGTTGATCGGTCCAAGACCGTTACTTGTGCAATACTTGCCGTTGTATAGTAAAGAACAAGCCCGTCGTCACGAGGTGAGGCCAGGGATCACGGGGTGGGCACAGTGTCATGGACGTAACGCGATCTCGTGGACGGATAAATTCAAGTTGGACGTGTGGTACGTGGATCATTGTTCTTTTTTGTTGGATTTAAAGATTGTTTTTATAACGATAAAGAAAGTGTTTATCCGAGAAGGTATATCCTCGAGGACAAGTGTCACTATGGAGGCTTTCACGGGAGATAACTAGAGTTTATGAAAGATATTGCAATATATGGAGCAAGTGGTTTTGGACGAGAGGTCGCTTGCTTGATTCGACAAATTAACGAGGTAACCCCAATTTGGAATTTAGTGGGTTTTTTTGACGATAATGTGGCTTTAAAGGGTAAGGAGATTTCTCATTATGGTTCTTGTTTGGGAGGAATAACAGAATTGAATAATTGGGATAAAACCTTGTCTGTTGTTATAGCAGTGGGTAATCCTAAAGTTATCGCGATGCTTGTGGAAAAAATAGAGAATAGTCATGTGAATTTTCCTAATATTATTCACCCTAATTTTAAAATTATTGATCCGGAAACATTTTATGTGGGTAAAGGTAATATTATACAAAGTAATTGTTTGGTGAGTTGTAACGTGACTTTTGGGGATTTTAATGTGTTTAATGGTTCAGTCGTGTTCGGGCATGATAATAAAGTTGGTAATTATAATTGTTTTATGCCTGCGGTTCGTGTATCTGGAGGAGTCGTCGTGGGAGATAGTAACTTTTTTGGTGTTGGATCAATTATTTTACAACAAATAAAAATAGGTAATCATATTCGTTTGGGAGCTGGTAGCGTGTTAATGACTAAACCTAAGGATGGAAAACTTTACATGGGTAATCCTGCAAAAAAAATGGAATTGTAATATTATTAACTATAAAATTAAAAGAATAATGAAATCACTAGAGGAATTTGTTGCATTATTTGCAGAACAGTTTGATGAAACGGACGTATCAGAAATTACATCTTCAACAGCGTTTCATGATTTGGATGAATATTCTTCCTTGATAGCTCTTTCAATTATTGCGATGGTTGATGAAGAATTTGATGTAACATTGAAAGGAGATGATATGAAATCATCTGTTACCATTGAAGATTTGTATAACGTGGTGAAAAGTCGAGTTTAATATGTCATTTATTCGTATTCAGGATATTAGTGTAGTGGGTATGGCCGGGTGTGTGCCACGGGATATTGTTCCGGCTGTATCTACTACAGCAAAATATGGGGCAGAGGAATTTATAAAAAGCACGGGAGTAAGAGAGAAACGATATTCGAACGCTTTTACTGCTTCAGATTTGTGCTTGGCGGCAACAGAACAATTAATACAAGATCTGAAATGGGATAAAAAAGAAATTGAGGCTTTGATATTTGTTTCTCAGACGCCAGATTATATTTTGCCTGCCACTTCTTGTATTTTACAGGATAGGCTTGGGTTATCTAAAAATTGTATGACATTGGATATTTCGTTGGGTTGTTCAGGATGGGTTCATGGCATAGCTGCTTTAGCCGGATTGATGAGTGGGGGATGCGTGAAGAAAGCGTTACTTTTAGCTGGAGATGGAAGGAAACATACGAACGAGGAACCGGATCAGTTATTTGGGATGGCGGGTACTGCGACAGCATTAGAATATAAAAAAGGAGACAAAGGTTTTTATTTTCACATGGGTACGGATGGTAGTGGATACGATGCTATAATTCGACCGGTAGGGGGAACTAGAAACCAGTTAAAAGCGGAAGATTTGGAATTGAAAATGTGTGAAGATGGAAGAATGAGACATCAACTTCAAACTCGAATGAAAGGTATGGATGTTTTTTCTTTTGCAATCACGACTGCACCAAAGAGTATCAAGCAATTGGCAGAGCAATATGAATTATCTCTTGATGATGTGGATTATTACGTGTTACATCAAGCTAATAGGATGATAAACGAGAAGATTCGTGCGAAATTGAAACAATCGGAAGAGAAGTTTCCTTACAGCATGATGACTTTCGGTAATACATCTTCTGCTTCAATCCCGTTAACCATTATTACTCAACTTGCGAAAGAAACACTAGAAAGAACGCTTTCCATCATAGGATGTGGTTTTGGTGTTGGTCTTTCCTGGGGTACTGTATATTTTGAATTAAGTAATCCGATAATTTCTAAATTGGTTGAATTGTAATGATAACTTTTCCTTTTTCCCTGTCCGGTAAAAAAATACTTGTAACGGGTGCGTCATCAGGTATCGGGCAGTCAACCGCAATAGAGTGCTCTCGTATGGGAGCTAAATTGATAATTTCTGCTCGCTCGGAAGTACGTTTGAACGAAACATTTTCACAATTGACAGGAGATGGGCATCAAATTGTTGTGGCAGATTTATCACGACAAGAGGGAATTGATGCTGTAATGAACGCTATTGACAAGGTGGATGGAATTGTACTTTGCGCTGGTAAAGGCTTGACATTACCATATCAATTTGCAACAAGGGAAAAGTTTGATGATATTTTTAACATTAATTTCTTTTCCCCGGTAGAATTGTTACGGCTTTTATACAAGAAGAAAAAAATAAATACGGCAGGTAGTGTGGTTGTAATTGCTTCCCTCGGGGGAACAAAAATTTTTAGTGGGGGAAATTCTATTTATGGGGCTTCAAAAGCCGCCTTGAATTGCATAATGAAATTTTGCGCAAAAGAGTTTTCTTCTCGTAAGATTCGAGTGAATTGTATTTGTCCTGGTATGGTAGAGACTCCTTTGATTCATAGGGGAACCGTGTCGGACGAGCAATTAAAGGAAAATGAAAAATTATATCCTTTAGGACGGTATGGAAAACCGGAAGAGATTGCTTATTCGGCAGTGTACCTGTTATCGGATGCTACCACGTGGATGACAGGTCAAGATATAATATTAGATGGAGGCATCTCAATTAGATAATAAGAAGTGTATGAATATAAAAGAACAAGTGATAAATATTATCGCGGAATGCATGGAAAGGGAGGTAGATTCTCTCGATTGTAATATGGATTTTTTTGATATGGAAGGTTTTGATTCCATGCGTGGAGTTATGATTTTAGCCAAATTGGAAGAGACTTTTGATGTGATGGTACCAGAAGATGATATCTTCGAAATAACCAATGTTAATGCATGGGTGGAGGAAATTAAAAAGTTGAAACAATAAATTTTAATATGCACGAGCATAGTATTTTATTGCAATCAGTATTCAGAAATGCAGAGAGATTCCCTGGGAAAACAGCTGTAATTATTGATGATAAAGAAGTGACTTATGTTGAACTAGCGCGAAATATTCGTAAGGCTGCATGGATTCTTTATAATTTGGGACTTAAAGCGGGAGATCGAATAATATTATCTGCCCAAAAAGAAATTGAGTATATTTATCTTTATTTCGGGGCTCATGTTATCGGAGCTATTAATGTGATTGTTGATGTCACGCAGAATGAAGAAAGATTACGATATATCGAAAATAAAGTTAATCCAAAATATGTTTTTGGTTATGCAAGTGATCGTTTTTCATTTAAAATGTTTAAAGATTTGGATATAGCTTCTGTTGATGAACTTTGGGAATATCCTGTGCTTTTAAACGAGAATGACATTGCCGAAATATTATTCACAACAGGAACGACGGGAGCTCCTAAAGGAGTGTGCCTATCGTATAATAATATTTTTTCGTCAGCGTTAAACATCAACGGATATATTCAAAATACGGAACGTGATGTAGAACTTTTGGGACTTCCGATTTGTCACTCTTTTGGGATGGGTAGACTTCGTTGTAATCTTTTACTAGGAGCAACTATTGTTATTTTGAGTAGCTTTGCTAATGTAAAACTTTTCTTGAAAAGTGTAGAAAAATATCACGTGACAGGTTTTGGTATTGTTCCGGCTGCTTGGGCGTATATCAGGAAAATGAGCGGGACTCGTATTGCCCAATATGCGTGTCAAATCAAGTATATTGAGATAGGTAGTGCAGCCATGCCACTTGAAGCAAAGAAAGAATTACTTGCGATGTTTCCCTCCACGCGAATTTGTATGCATTACGGTTTGACAGAGGCGTCCCGTAATTGTTTTATAGAATTCCATGATACGGAGCATCTCGATTCTATAGGAAAGCCTGTATGCGACGATGTGGATTTGAAAGTGTTTGATTTTCAGGGGGTTATGCTGCCTGTCAGCACAAGAGGAGAATTGTGTGTGAAAGGGAATATAGTGTTTCGTCATTACTTGGAGGAAGCAGATACTCGAATTGCTTTTTGGGGGGAATATTTTAGAACGGGAGATTACGGTTATATAAATTCAGATGGCTATATTTATTTACTTGGCAGGGAGAAGGAGATGATTAATGTGGGAGGCAAGAAAGTTTCTCCCATGGAGGTAGAAGACGCTATTATCGCTTTGGGAGTAAAAGATTGCGTGTGTGTACCGATGGAAGACAAGCAAGGAATTTTGGGAGAGGTCGTAATGTGTTATATCCCACGTGGGGCTACAACACTTACTTTTGAGGAAATAGCTAATACACTAGCAAGTAAATTAGAGATTTATAAACGACCGGTTGCATATGATTGGATTGATAAAATTCCGATGACACCATCGGGGAAAAAGCAAAGATTGAAAATAAAATAACCAGATATGGCATTTTTGACAATAAATAACGTGAAGATAGTGGGAATGGTGGCTTGTGTTCCTCCCACAATAGAAGAAAATATATTTTTACCTGTGTTCAACGAGGTTGCAGAAGCGGAAAAAGTGATCGCTTCTACCGGAATCGAGCGAAAGCGTGTGGTGAAACCAGGAACAACAGCTAGTGACTTGACTTACCAAGCGATAAATCGGTTACTAAAAGAAATGGAATGGAGAGAAGATAGTATAGATTCTTTGATATATGTTTGTACTTCACGGGATTATATAGCACCTATTACATCCGCTATTCTTCAAGATCGTTTAGGATTTCGTAAAGATTGTTATTGTCTTGATCTTCCACTCGGGTGTTCTGGGTGGGTATATGGAATAAGCAATTTGGCTTCTCTTCTTAGTCATGGGCAATTGAAACGGGGATTGCTGGTTTGTGCTGAAACAAATTCTTTAAATCGTTCGCCAAAAGACAAGACCGTGAAACCTTTGTTTGGGGATGCCGCAACAGTAACCGCTCTCGAGTATGATGCCAGTTGGGATAAATCATTCCAATTTAACTTTGGTGTTGATGGAAGTGGTTATAGGGCAGTTTGGACAGAATATGGCGGTACGCGTAACCCGATTACTTTGGATTCTATAAAAGAGAAAGAAATAGAGCCGGGTATTATTCGTCGGGGAATTGATATGGTGGTACATGGGATGGACGTGTTTTCATTTGCGATAAAGGTTCCTCCGCGTTCTTTGATGGAGCTAGTAGAACATTTTAATATTGACGTGGAAAAGATTGATTACTTGTTTTTGCATCAAGCGAATAAATATATAGATGAACGTATTCGTAAAAAAATGGGAATGCCAGAAGAAAAAGTACCCTATTGTTTACAGGATTATGGTAATACCAATAGTGCATCGATTCCCTTGACTATGGTCGCTTGTAAGGCAAACGAGTTGAAAAATGGTTCGTATGATTGTCTTGGTTGTGGTTTTGGTGTGGGATTAGCATGGGCTTCGATTCACTATCACATGGAGAATCTCAAGGCAGTAGTTATGATGGATTATGAATATTAGCAATATAAATACTTATGAAATTTTATAAAGTAAAAACAGTATTGAAATATTGTTATTCTAGTTGGAGAAATAGTGCTTTTATTAAAGATAAATTCAACCAGAATCAGATTGTAACGTATTTTGATTTGGTTTACTGTTTTCTTCGCTATGGGGCAGATTTTAATGATTATTGCACGTTCGAGTTTTGGAAAAAAACGAATCAAGAGCGTGATTCGTACATTTCATTGAGGCGAAATGATGTTTTACGTTTTTCTTTTAGTACGCGCTCAGTTTATCAGCTATTCCTTGATAAAGCTGCTTTTAATGAAAGATTTCATAAGTATATAAAAAGAGGGTGGATTACAACGGAGGGATATTCTTTTGAAGAGATTGAAACTTTTATTTCTCGTTATGATGGTGTTATTGTAAAGCCGTTATCAGAGTATGGGGGAAAAGGTGTTTTTTTGATACAACCGAAAATGGATGATTATCAAGAGAAGATGAATCGGCTAAAAATATTAATCAATAAGGATAAATATATTATAGAGGAATTTGTTACGAATTGTGATTCTTTGAAAGAAATAGCACCTGGCTCATTAAACACATTAAGATTTGTGACAGTGATCGATAAAGACAATAAACTTCATATAATAGCATCTTTGTTGCGTATGGGGAATGGTATCTCTATAACGGATAATTACCATGATGGAGGAATGGCTTGTGCTATAGATTTAGCTACCGGTAAAATGAAAGGTGAGGCAAAGGGAATGCATTGTATGTCATACGCTATTCATCCTTATTCGAAGATTGTATTTGAGGGATTCTCTGTCCAAAATTTCTTTAAATGCGTGGATTTGATAAAGGAAATAGCGTTTGTGGAACCAGAGGCTAGATACGTGGGATGGGATATCGCTTTAACTCCTGATGGAATAGAACTTCTCGAAGAGAATATTCCCCCAGGAGAGGATATAACACAAATAGCTTCAGGGGGTGGTATGTGGCATAAGATGCTTGAATGGAAATAATCATTATATAAAATATCATGGAATATATTACACTTAATAATGGAGTGAGAATGCCTCAAGTGGGACTTGGAACTTTTCTTATACCAAAGGAGAATTTATCAAGAACTATAGCCCAAGCGTATGAAATGGGGTATCGTCAATTTGATACAGCTTGGAGATATCACAATGAAGCTGATATAGCAAGAGCGTTAAAAAGTAATGGTATAAAAAGGGAAGATGTTTTTATCACAACAAAGGTAAATGCAGATGCATTGTATTATTTTGGTTACTGGTATGGCAAACATTCTATTATAAACGTTCGCTCGTTTAAACCTGTAAGTAAAGCTATCCAAGAAAGTTTTGATAATTTGGCAACAGATTATATCGATTTATTTTTAGTACATTGGCCATGGCCAATTTATCGTAAGATGTATAAGCAACTTACTAAATTTTATAAAGAAGGACGTATTCGTGCTATAGGTGTTTGTTCGTGTCTACCCCCACATCTTGAAGCATTAAAAGAAATTTCAGATGTAGTGCCAGCTGTAAATCAATTTGAAATAAGTCCATTGAATACACAAAAAGAATTGATAAAATATTGTGAAGACAGAGGAATACAAGTTGAAGCTATGTCTACATTTAGTCATTTCAGGTCTAATATGCCTCGGAATGAAATTTTGGAAAATGTCGTGATTCAGCCGATTGCGGAAAAATATAAAAAGAGTGTTGCACAAGTTATCTTACGCTGGTTAATACAGCAAAAGATTATTGTAATACCTAAAACATGGAATGATATTCACTTGAAAGAGAATATTTCGTTATTTGATTTTGCTTTAACTGATGAAGAAATGATAATAATCGATTCCCTCGATCAAGGGAAGTTTTTGAATTATAATCCATATAATGCTTTTCGAGGATTACCTAAAAAATATAAAGATTGGAAAGGTTTTTAGAAAAATAATAGAATTTGTATGCAAGTACGACGAATTGTGAATAGGGTATTTTCTTCTAACACTTTTGTCTTGCGAGACGGAGGAATTGCTTATCTTGTGGATTGTGGGGATGTGCAGGAGGTGTCGAACTTGTGCGAGGAATGTGTGGTAAAAGCTGTATTCTTAACACATACCCACTTTGATCATATTTATGGAATTGAAGGTGTGACATCAAGATTTCCAGATTGTCTGGTATATACCTCGGGATTTGGAATGCGGGCGCTTGCGTCAAGTAAGTTGAATTTCTCACGTTATCAAGAGTGTGTATCATTGATAGAATTAACATCACTTAATCTACGAGTAATACGTGAAGCTGATAAAGTATTGTTATTTGATAATGTAGTAATGAAAGTGATGGAAACCCCGGGACATGATAAAAGTTGTTTAAGTTACCAGGCAGAAGATTATCTTTTTACAGGAGATTCTTTTATTCCGGGAGTAAAAATGGTAACGAATTTACCGGGAAGTGATAAGGAGACTAGTGAGGCGAGTTTGGAAAAGATTCGAGCGTGTATAACCGAAAATACGATTATTTGTCCCGGACATGGCGGAATGGTGAAAGGGAAATCAATTCAGAGATAAGGAATTCTTGTCAAAAGATGGGGAATGAAATTTTGGCTGTTTAAGATTTTTGTCGTTATTTAATCATAAAATTTATGGATAAGCGAATTTATCTTTGCTTGGCACATATGTCGGGTGAAGAGCAGAAGTATATACAAGAGGCATTTGACACGAACTGGGTGGTGCCGCTGGGACCGAACGTGAACGGTTTCGAGGAGGATATCAAGCTATTTGTAGGAGGGGGTAAAGAAGTGGTGGCGTTATCAGCCGGAACGGCGGCGGTGCATTTGGCGTTGTTGGCTTGCGGTGTTGGGGCTAGTGACGAGGTGATCGTGCAGTCGTTCACGTTTTGTGCCTCGGCTCACCCGGTGACTTATCTAGGAGCTACCCCGGTGTTCGTGGATTCGGAAGCTGATAGTTGGAACATGGATCCGGATTTGCTGGAGGAGGCGATCAAGGATCGGGTAGCCAAGACCGGGCGTAAACCGAAAGCGATTATCCCGGTGGCGCTTTACGGGATGCCATACGATTGCGAGCGAATCCTTGAGATAGCCACCCGTTACGATATTCCCGTGATAGAGGATGCCGCCGAGGGATTCGGTTCGAGGTATCGAGGGCAAGTGCTTGGGACGTTCGGGCGTTACGGGGTGTTGTCGTTTAACGGGAACAAGATGATCACCACGAGCGGTGGCGGGGCGTTGATTTGCCCGGACGAGGGGGCGAAGCGGGAAGTGATGTTTTACGCGACGCAAGGGCGTGAGGCTTATCCTTATTACCAGCACGAGAAGATCGGTTATAATTACCGGATGTCGAATATCTGTGCCGGAATCGGGCGGGGACAGATGACGGTAGTGGACGAGCACGTGGCGCATCACAAGCACGTGCAAGCGTTGTACCGGGAGTTGTTAAAGGGGGTAGATGGTGTGACCCTTCACGAGAACCCGTCGTCATGTTATGACAGTAATTTTTGGCTTTGCACGGTGACTCTTGAGCCGGATTTGCATGTCAAGGGCGAGGAACACGCTTACGAGGAAGCGGTACAAGGAGCCATTGGTGGAGCGGCGGGAGTAACCCGGGCGGCTTCGGCTTTACACACGACTTGCGAGCCTAACCGGAACGTGGAGGCGATGCGGTTGGCGTTGGATCGGGCGGGGGTAGAGAGTCGCCCGTTGTGGAAACCGATGCATTTGCAGCCTGTTTATAGAAATAATCCTTGTCACGTGAACGGGGTGAGCGAGTCGTTGTTTAAAACGGGGCTCTGTTTGCCTAGTGGTCCTTGCGTGACGGATGATGACGTGGAATATATCGTTGAACAAATCAGAATGAATTTATGATTGTCGATTGGGAGATTTACCAATTTATGATTTACGATTGGGCGATTGAGTGATTTAGACCAGAGGCTGTGTTTTTTGACACAGCCTCTGGTCGTTTTTGTGGGTATTGTTTCCCTGTACATGAAAAAGGTCATTTCACGAAATATAAAACTACAGATTTATGAAAGAATTGAATGATCAATCGCAACGTCTCGTGGGAGACCGTTTTTTTATACGTAAAGGTGAACGCACAGTGAGATATTTTTACTCGGAAATTCTGTACGTGGAAGCTTCGGGATGTTATAGTCGTATTTATTTTCGGGATCGGTCCACGCTTTTCGTCACCAATCCTCTTGTGGCAACCGAACTGTTGTTGCCGAGGAATATGTTTCGGCGGGTTCACCGGAGTTATATCGTGAATCTTTGGGAGATTGAGGGGTTTGTCAATAACACAATCTGCATTGATGATATTTTGATACCGATGAGTTCCCGTTACCGGGAGGAGGTATTCGGGTGTTTCGTGTTTTGGAATTTTAGACCGGAGAAAAAGGGGGAAGGGGATAAAAGTGCATAGAAGATAAAATCGTTAATTATTAATCGTGCTTGTGAGATGACTTTTATTTGAAAAGCAGGTTAATATCCATAGAAAGAAATTCTTCAAATGATAATCCTCCGGAACCGATAATTAAGGCTTTGTACGGTTTATAAGTTTTTGTGAAGACGGATATTCCTTGATTGGTAGTTCTCCTTCCACTTTTAACTTCTATGGCTATTTTTTTCTTCCGTCGAACAAGAATGAAATCGACTTCGTCTTTATGATCTCTCCAATAGTATACCTTATAATCATTAATTTGTGCTTGACTGACAAGGTATGCACCTATCGCGGATTCAATATATCTACCCCATAATTTAGGGTCTTCAATCACTTCAGAAAAATCGTCATCTATATAAACATTACGGAGTGCATTATTGTGTACTTGAAATTTAGGAACTGAGTTGTACTTCCTTGCATCGTCTTCCGCGAATTTCTGTAAACCGCATAGAAGACCACATTCATCAAGTAAATGAAGATAACCAGCAAGGGTGGTGACATTTCCGGTATCTTGTAATTGTGCCGCAATTTTAGTCAATGATAAAAGTTCACCACTATAGCTACTTCCCAGTTCAAACAATTGTCGCAAGAGTTGCGGTTTCATGATTTTGGTGTCCATCAGAATGTCTTTGGAGATGGAGGGTTCAATTAAAGAATCTTTCACGTAGTTTCTCCAGCGATTTTCGTTATTGATGAATTGTGCAGCACCGGGATAACCACCAAAATAGACATATTGTTGTAACGACCAACCGAAACAGTCTTTCATCTCTGTATAGGTCCAATGAGAAAGACGTATAAGTTCAAATCTTCCGGCAAGAGATTCTGTTAATCCTTTTTCTATAAGCATTCTAGAGGAGCCAAGCAATACAATAACCAGTTCTCGCTTCTCTCTTGTGTCACGATCCCATTCTGCTTTAACTGTTTCACTCCAATTTTTAATTTTTTGAATCTCATCTATAACCATGAGTCTTTTTGATTCCCCCCGTGCAGACATTTTCATTCTTTGGGATTCCCATACTTGGGCAAGCCAATCGGCAGATACTCCGGTGACATCATCAGCCGAATAACTGTCAAAAGGTAAGGTACATTCTTCCAGAATTTGACCGATTAGCGTGGATTTTCCTACTTGTCGAGGTCCGACAATGACCTGCATTTTACCGCGTGGTTCATTAATACGATGAAGTATTTCCGTGAATGGTGCTCTTTTATATTTCATTTTCCCAAATGTTCAATCTATTCTTGTAAAATGTTCAATAGAATGAACAAAAATGTTCAATCCGTTTCAAAGGTATGTGATTTATTTTAATAGAACAAGTTTCGTTTAGATAATTTTTCCGGGCATTCAGATAATAAATCGGGGCATTCAGATAATTTCGTTTGGTAAAGGGCGTTTCGGGATGTACTTTTGGAATACAATTAAAAATTACAAAAGATTATGGGAGTATTACAAAACGTGATTAGAGAGCTCGGGGATATCGTGAATCGATTGTCGGTGTCCTCGAGAGAAAAACAGAAGATACAGGAGGAGATTCAATCTCTGGTGTATCGTTACAAAAGTGAGCTGGTGCGTGAACAGTCGGCGGCAGTGGGTGATGAGATGCGGGGAAATTGGTTGCAACGGTCGTGGCGTCCGATGGTGATGCTGGTGCTCACGTTATTGGTTGTACTGGGAGTATTCACGGAGTCGTCAATGTTGTCCGACACTTCCCGTTTTTGGGATTTACTGGAAATCGGGATAGGTGGGTACGTGATTGGTAGAAGCGGGGAAACGATTACCGGTAACCTGTTGTCCCGAAGACAGAAATAAGGCATGTGTTTCATTTTAAATTTGAAGTGTTATGGAAATTATTGACAATTTGTTGTTCGGGGATAACGTGAAGTATTTACAGTGTTCGAAATGCAACGTGAGGTTATCGCACTCGGATACTATCGTGCTGCACGGGACGGGAGGTGCAAGCGCTGTTTCGTCCGCCCTTTACTTGAGCAGACCGGACACGGGAGTATCGGCTCACGTGGTGATTGGTCGGGACGGGGAGATATTCCAGTTGTTGTCTTTTGACATGAAAGCGTGGCACGCGGGGAAGAGTTACCATGCCGGAAGGGTGAACTTGAATGATTGTTCGATCGGCATAGAGTTGGATAACGCCGGGGAGTTGCAACGGGTAGGCGACAGGTATTACTCGTATTTCGGGCGGGAATATTCTCCCGAGCAGGTGTACACGACCGAGATAGAAGGGAGAGCGAGGTACTGGCATCTGTTTACCGAGGGGCAGTTTAAAATTCTGGAAGAGGTTTGCCGCTTGCTGAAAGAAAGGTACAAGATCAAATATCTGGTGAGGCATTCGGATATCACTTCACGAAAGGTAGACCCGGGACCGGCATTTCCCTTCGAGGAGTTGAAGAAGAGATTAAAGTTTAATTAATTAGAAAAGGAGGTTGTTATGGCTCGTTGTTATTCAAGTGTGTTTAATTGTTTTTCGGGGCAGATAGGGAGGGTAATTTATTATCAGGTAGGGGATAAACTTTACATGAGAACATCCCCGGGACAGGTGAAGGATTGTCGTTCGGAGTTGCAATTGTATTACAGGGAGAGAATGCGGGGAACGGTCACGTTTTACGGGGTTGTCCGGCAGACGCTATTGGCTCTCGTGTGGCAGGCCGTGGGGCGGAGAAAGAAGCGTTCGGCGTATAATCTTTTCGTGCAGGCTAATATCCGGGCGTTTAACGGGACGGCATTGCTGTATGATTTGGTGCGTTTCAGCTCGGGAGGCTTGGGTTTGCCCCATGATTTACAAGCGTACCGGGAAGGCGATAAGGTTCGGTTGACGTGGAGGAATGAGAAGATGTTGAGCGATGAGCGGCTGGCAGACGAATTGTGGTGCGTGGTGATGACGGAGGACAAGGATTTTCGGATTATCGAACTGGGAGAAACCGGGGCGACCCGGGAGAATGAAATTGCCGAAGTAGAACTCACGACCGAGGAGAGGGGGAAGGTGCATTTTTATTGTTTCTTCGGGTCAGCGGGGAGAGATGATTTCTCGGAGAATTTACATTTCGTGTTATGAATATATTTTTTATTTTAAAATTTGAGATTATGGCATTATTTAAATCATTTTTGTTAGGAGATGTGAGAAAATCAGTGGCTAACGTGACGATGTACGCCGGTGCTAACGGGTACAGTATCGCACGAGGCAAGAGGAACACGGTGCGTAACCCGCGGACACCCGCACAATTGACGCAACGGGCGAAGTTGAAGGCACTGGAAGAGGTTTCCCGGTATTTTGCCCCGGCGGCAGCCCTCGGTTTCCCGGGACGCAAGGGAGGAAGCACGTTCTATAACGCGTTCGTGTCATCGAACATGGCGGCGGTGACGGTGGACGAGAATTACGAGCCCACGATTGATTTCGAAAAACTCAAGTGTGCCGCCGGTTCTTTACAAAACGGTAAAGTGATTATCACGGTGGACGAGGAGAACGGTAAGGTGATGGTTTCACAGGAGGCTCAAACTCGGTGGAACACGGTAGCTAACCCGACAGACGTGTTGCACGTGGTGATTTACGAGAAGACCAAGAAGGAGATGATCGTGGAAGCTTGCCGGAACCGCAAGGAAGCGGGTTCAACATCGATCGCTATGGACGAGGGATGGAGTAAAGAGAATCTCGTGTTTTACGCTTTCATGTTGTCGAAGGACAAGCGAAAGGCGTCGAATAGCGTGACGGTTCAACCGGAGTAGTGTTTTTTTTGCCCTATTAGTCAAAGGTTTATAAAGTTTATAAGGTCTATGGACTTTATGAACCTTAAGAGCCGAAGGCTCGACTTTATGGACCGGGCAAAAAGCGGTTTCATGCGAATTGTTCGGTTTTTTCCCCGCAAGTTGAGAGGCTGGCGGGGAATTTTTTATTATATTCGCGGTGCGAACACGTGTAGTTGAAAATAAACAAATAAAACGCATGGCTATAGTATTCTATCAAAAAGATGCAACAGTGTATGCCGTACACTATAAAGATACGGAAAATCCTTTAGACGTAAGTAAATTAGAATGGTTGTTCAGTGGTGCGAAGAGAGTGCGGGAGGATGTTCTGGATAGCTTTTTCGTGGGGCCTCGCCGGGAAATGATTACCCCGTGGAGCACGAATGCCGTGGAGATTACACAGAACATGGGGATTGCCGGGATATTGAGGATCGAGGAATTTACTCGCGTTGAAGATGAGAAAGCAACTTTTGACCCGATGCTTCAAGCATTCTACAAGGGGTTAAATCAAGATACATTCACGATTGACAAGAAGCCGGATCCGATCGTGTATATCGAGGATATACGGGTTTACAATCAACAGGAAGGGTTGGCTTTGAACGAGGACGAGATTTCTTATTTGGAGAGTTTGAGCAAGAAGTTGAACCGTCGTTTGACGGATTCGGAAGTGTTCGGGTTCTCGCAAGTGAATTCGGAGCATTGCCGGCACAAGATTTTTAACGGAAGGTTTATTATTGACGGGGAAGAGCAGGAGGAAAGCTTGTTTGCCATGATCAAGAAGACTTCCAAGACGAATCCTAATCGTATTGTATCGGCTTACAAGGATAACTGTGCTTTTATCGAGGGACCTGCCAGCGTGCAATTTGCCCCGGTATCACAGGATAAACCGGATTTCTACACGCAGAGGGATATCAACACGGTGATTTCGTTGAAAGCGGAAACGCACAATTTCCCAACAACGGTAGAGCCTTTCAATGGAGCTGCAACCGGTACGGGTGGTGAAATTCGCGACCGTATTGCCGGGGGGCAGGCTTCTCTTCCGTTAGCGGGTACGGCTGTTTACATGACTTCCTACCCTCGCTTGGACGCAGACCGCCCGTGGGAACAGGCTATTGATCCCCGGAAGTGGTTGTACCAGACTCCGGAAGATATATTAATCAAAGCTTCGAACGGGGCTTCGGATTTCGGTAATAAATTCGGTCAACCGCTAATCGTGGGTTCCGTGCTGACTTTCGAGCACGAGGAACACGAGAAAACGTATGGTTACGACAAGGTGATCATGCAAGCCGGGGGTATCGGGTTCGGTAATAAAGACCAAGCAACGAAACATACCCCGGAGGTAGGTGAGGAAGTTGTGTTGTTGGGTGGCGACAACTATCGTATCGGTATGGGTGGCGGAGCCGTTTCATCAGTTGACACGGGTGTGTATGCCAACGCTATCGAGTTGAATGCCGTGCAACGTTCCAACCCGGAAATGCAACGTCGGGTATGTAACGCGATCCGTTCTATGGCGGAAAACGAGAATAACCCGATCGTGTCTATTCATGACCACGGGGCAGGCGGGCATTTGAATTGCTTGTCCGAATTGGTGGAAGAAACGGGAGGTTTGATTCATCTGGATAAGTTGCCCGTGGGTGATCCGACACTTTCCGACAAGGAGATCGTGGGTAACGAATCGCAGGAGCGCATGGGACTCGTGATTAAATCCGGGGACGTGGCAACATTGCAACGGGTGGCTGACCGCGAACGCGCACCGATGTACGTGATAGGGGAAACGACCGGAGATCACCGTTTCGTGTTCGAGGACGGGAAGACCGGGGAGAAGCCAATCGACTTGGAGATGACCGATATGTTCGGGAATCCGCCGAAGACGATCATGGAGGACAAGAGTAAAAAAGAACACTTTGCAGAGATAGAATATAGTGCCGATAAAGTTGAAGAGTATATCGAGCAGGTATTACAAATCGAAGCGGTGGCTTGTAAGGATTGGTTGACGAACAAGGTCGACCGTTCCGTATCCGGTCGGGTGGCTCATCAGCAGTGTGCCGGACCGTTGCAATTGCCGTTAAACGATTTGGGTGCCGTGGTATTGGATTATCACGGGGAGAGAGGTATCGCGACTTCTATCGGGCATGCCCCGGTTGCCGCATTGGCTGATCCTGCCAATGGTTCCCGGTTGGCTATTGCCGAGGCTTTGACTAATTTAGTCTGGGCTCCGGTCGAAGAGGGACTGCGGGGTGTTTCCCTGTCGGCAAACTGGATGTGGCCCTGCAAGAACGCCGGAGAGGATGCCCGTTTGTATAAAGCGGTACAAGCTGCCAGTGATTTCGCGATAGAGTTGGGTATCAATATCCCGACGGGAAAGGATTCCCTTTCCATGACGCAGAAATACGGCAAGGATAAAGTATACGCACCGGGTACGTTGATCGTTTCTACCGTGGGAGAGGTTATCGACGTGAAGAAAATCGTTTCCCCGGTATTGAAGGCGGATAAGGATACGGAAATCGTTTATATTGATTTCTCTTTCGATAAGTTGAAATTGGGAGGTTCCAGTTTTGCCCAGATATTGAACAAGGTGGGACGAGAAACCCCGGACGTGAAGGACGCAGATTATTTCGCCGCTGCTTTCACTGCCGTTCAGCGTTTGGTGGACGAGGGGTATATTCTTGCCGGACACGATATCTCGGCAGGAGGTATGATTACTGCGTTGCTTGAGATGTGTTTTGCAGACAATCGTTTGGGACTGGATATTGATTTCTCTTATTTAGCAGAGAAGGATATCGTGAAGATATTGTTTGCCGAAAACCCGGGCGTGTTGGTACAAATCAAGGATTGCAAGAAGGTTGCCGCTATCTTGGATGAAGCCGGGGTAGCTTATAACTTCTTGGGACGTACGGGTAAAGCCGGGAAGTTGAATATCAAGAAGGACGCTACCGTGTTGAATCTCGATATTCCGTCTTTGCGGGATCTTTGGTTCAAGACGTCTTATTTGCTGGATCGTCGTCAGAGCGGTAATGAATTAGCTCTTGAAAGATACAAGAATTACAAACATCACGAGTTAAAATACAAGTTTGCCCCATCGTTCACGGGAAAACTGGCACAATTCGGATTAGATCGCAACCGCACGAAATCGTCGGGTATCAAGGCGGCTATTATCCGGGAGAAAGGATGCCAATGCGAGCGCGAAACGGCTTGGGCAATGCATCTCGCTGGATTTGACGTGAAGGACGTGCATATGACCGATTTGGTTACCGGTAGGGAAACTCTCGAAGACGTGAATTTTATCGTGTTCGTGGGCGGATTCTCCAATTCGGACGTACTCGGTTCAGCTAAAGGTTGGGCAGGAGCTTTCAAGTATAACGAGAAGGCTCGTATCGCTTTGGAAAATTTCTACAAACGTGAAGATACTTTGAGCTTGGGGGTTTGCAACGGTTGCCAGTTGATGGTGGAGTTGGATTTGATTTACCCGGAACACAAGGAGAAAGCGAAGATGTTGCATAATGATTCCCACAAGTTGGAGTCGGCTTTCCTGAGTGTCGATATCGAGGAAAACAATTCCGTGATGTTGAAGACTATGGCCGGAACACGATTGGGAATCTGGATTGCTCACGGGGAAGGAAAATTCTACCTGCCTTACGGTCAGGAAGAGTACAATATCCCGGTACGTTACTCGCATGACACGTATCCCGCCAACCCGAACGGCTCGCCGTTTGCCACCGCGGCAATATGCAGTAAGGACGGGCGTCATCTGGCGATAATGCCTCATTTGGAACGTTCTATACATCCGTGGAACTGGGCGTATTATGCAGAGGGACGTGAAAATGACGAAGTGAGCCCGTGGATAGAGGCATTCGTGAATGCACGGTTGTGGGTTGAGAAACAAAAAGGACTTTAGGCTGAGTTTATAAAGTTCATAAGGTTTATAAGGTTCGTAAAGTTGTAGGGATATATTCCTTGACTTTATGAACCTTCTTTTTTTCTTTAAAGAAATATTCTATATTTGTAGAAATAGATTTAAAAGTCCGCACTTATGGTTACAACATTACATTTTATACGTTTTTCTATATTGATTTTGGTATGCGTGATGATTGTTCCCGAGGCGGACGCACAAGCCCGCCGTAAAGTTGACGATGAAGAAATAGCCAACCGTATCGTGGGTAGGGATTATGAACGTCAAATAAATATCACGGGACGGGAAATTGTTTTTGACGGGAATATACGTTACATGTATCCGGATACGATAAATCTTTCTTTATTCGTGCAATTGGAAAGGTTATCCCGATCAGGAAATCCTTTGAACGCGGGGGTGTTGTTAACCGTGGACGCGGAGAATGAAAAAGTGTTATGGCGCGAGAAAATAAATAATGAATACGAGCGGCTGAATCCTATCGGAAGTATATTGTTGTTGGAAGCCGGAAATAACACTGCCTGTTATGACCGTAACACGGGAAAGATTTTATGGCAGCATAAAAATCACTTTTCGCACGCAAGTGAAAAATGGGGAATAGCGATGGGGTACAAATTGACATCATCGTCACCTCGCCCGAAGTTGCAGGGTGTTGACGTGAAGACCGGTGAAGTTTTATGGGAAAACCATTTATATACTAAATACGGTTGGACGGAGATGAACGGGAAGGATGATTCCCTTGTGTTTGTGGTTTCCGACGCATTGTACGGGCTCAACGTGAAAAGCGGGAAGGTCTGGCGGCATGAGCTGTTTTTGAAAGATCTGCCGTTCGAGCGGGGGAAAGAAGAGTTAATGCAGAGTCTGGTATCGAATATTTACATGGAAGATGATAAGATTTACGTGGCCTCATGTGATCGGGTATTCTGTTTGGATAGAAACGGGAAAGTATTGTGGCTGCAGGGAGTGCCCCGCAAAATCGCCGCTCAGTCTTTGCTGTTCACTAAGGACAATTTGTTATATATGGTCAGTTTAGGGTATGGTAAAGTGGGTACTCTTTATCCCGCATGGGGACAGACTTTTATCGCTTCGTTCAACAAAGAAACGGGATTTCAAAATTCTTTTTCGGCCTATCCCAAGGAGTTGGGCAAAATTAATTACGTGCAATTGCGAGGCGACACGTTATACACCTTGTTTGAAAAGTATATGCTTAAATTCCCGATAGATAGTATACGGGGTATTTCTCCTCTTAAATTTATATACGATCAGGAGAAAGATGCCATGAAATATCTGGTAAGCGAGAATGTTTTCGTGATGGACGAGCATTCTCTGTACAAGAGTTTATACGAATGTGATTCCACGAAAACTTATGTATTCACGAATCAGCAGGCGATATTGCGCGTGAACGGGGATATGGTGTCTTATGCATGGCTGCGACCGGGACAGTATTGGGTAAGTTATATGGCTTACCGGGGATATCATTTTTTAGCGAACGAGGACGAAACCATGGTCGTAAATCCCGGTGGAGAGCTCGTGGCACATCTGAAAGTGGGAAAAGAATCGGTGCGGATAGGGGATAAACTTTTTGATGCGCAGAATAACCGGATTGTGATTGTAGATTTGGAAAGTATTATAAGGTAAGCCAAGAAAATTTTGTACTTTTGCCCTTTAGACAGTGTAAACGTGCAATAATCATTCGGTATATGGAACTACTTAAAAAGAGAATACTACAAGACGGTAAATGCTTTGAAGGCGGCATTCTGAAAGTGGACAGTTTTATTAATCATCAAATGGACCCGCTCCTGATGAAGTC
>NZ_CAUFYA010000064.1:0-20258 GCF_959596855.1 uncultured Butyricimonas sp. | reverse complement strand
TGGCAGAGTTCATTTCCGGCCATGTATGGCTACCCATTCTGGGTTCGCCATCCGTGGTCCCTGCCCCGTTGATTAGCGGCCATTGCGTGAATCCCCGCACTTGCAATTGGTCAAGGATATAAGCGACACGCTCTGTCAAGGCTTGATTATATGTGATAAATACTGCTTTTTTCATATTGACTATGTTTAATTTTTGATTTTAGATTTACGATTAGCAACCGGACAGGTCTTTTCAAAATCGTAAATCTAAAATCATAAATGTGATTTATTTTTTCTTCGGGAGATCTCTTTCCGCGTCGAAATCACTCATGAACTTAAATTGTTTTCTGAGGTTTTTCTGTTTGTCACGGCTTCCGCTCTTGTCCATGGCCGCGTATACGGCGGGTACGATCAACATGGTGATGATCGTGGAGAAAATCATACCACCGATCACGGCGATACCCATCGGGCGCCATGTTTCAGAACCTTCACCCACGCTCAATGCCATCGGCACCATACCCAGAATAGTCGTCAACGACGTCATCAATACCGGACGCAAACGAGAACGACAAGCTTGGGCGATTGCATCGTACAAGCGGATTCCGCGTTCACGCATCAAGTTGATAAAGTCGATCAGCACGATACCGTTCTTTGTCACGATACCCACCAACATAACGGCTCCCAAGGCGGCAACGATACTCAATGTCGTGTTCGTGATCAACAATGCAAGGATCACACCGGTAAACGCGAACGGGATAGCCAACATGATGATAAACGGCATCTTGAATGATTCGAACTGTGCCGCCATCACGATGTATACCAACATCAACGACAGTAACAACAACATGATCAAAGAACTGAACGATTCCTGTTGATCTTCGTAACTACCTCCGATGTACAAGCTCACGTCTTGCGGAACATCTTCCAAGTTATTGATGAGAGTTTGTGCCGCTTCCGCGATATCTCCCAATGCAACTCCCGCTGCCGGGGTAATAGATACTTTCAAGATACGCTGTTTACTCTTGCGCTCGATGTTTGGCGGAGAGAAGAACTCTTCAATCGTTCCGAGTTCTTGTAAACGAACCTTTTCTCCTTTACCGTCAACAATAATGATATTCTCGATCTCGGACAAGGTTGAACGATATTTCTCGTCGAAACGTACGATAATATCATATTCCTCTCCGTTTTCTTTGTATTTACTGTTCCGGTACCCGTAGATGCGGTTACGCAAGTACGAACCGACCTCGGAAGTTGTCAACCCGTGACGGGCCAGTTTGTTCTGATCCAATACCACGCGAAGTTCTGACTTATCCTCGTCCCGGCTGATCTTGATATCCTCCGCGCCCGGGATAGAACGGGCTTCAGTGGCAATCTTGTGTGCCAGATTGGTTGTTGTGTTGAAATCGTGTCCCATGATCTCGACGTCTACCGTGTTACCGCCCATGGAGCCACCGCTCGATGTGGTTACCGTGTATTGCAGGATGTCCGGGAATTGTTTCAAGATTCCGCGCACTTGGTCGGCAATCTCGAATACGCTACGTTTACGGTCTTTGATGTCTACCGTTCTTAGACGCATGTTCAGAATATTGTTACCCGTGCTGTTCATCATGGAAGCGAAAGATGCTTCTTCTTCGCTACCGTATGAAAGGTTGATCAGCGTGATTTCCGGGATACTGTTGCGAATCACTGAGTCTATATCTAATGCCACTTTCTTCGTTACCTCCACGCGCTGGCCGGATTGCATCTTGGCGTACACGTTCATGTAGTTCTGGTCATTCTGGGGCATAAAGTCCGTCTTGATCAGTTTAGCGAGGAACAGTGAGGCAAAGAATAGGGCGAACATGGATACGATCGTTACCGATTTGTGGACAAGTACCCAACGAATCAAACGTTCGTATGCGTTATCCAATTTCTCCAACATCCGGGATACGAAGTTATAGAAGCTGAATTTCTTGCTGTCCGTTTTCTCTTGGATTTTCATCAATTGAGAACAAAGCATCGGGGTTAACGAGATAGCTGTTACGGTTGAAGTACATACCGTGATACAAACGATCCAACCCAATTGCTTGAACAGGATACCTGTCATACCGCTTACCAGTGTCAACGGGAAGAACACGGCTACGGTCACCAACGTGGTCACGATTACAGACAACCAAACCTCGTTCGTACCGTATTTTGCCGCTTCACGCGGACGGCTACCGCGGTCGATATGTTTTGTGACGTTTTCCAGTACCACGATGGCGTCGTCCACCACCATACCGATTGCAATAGAGAGGGACGACAGAGAGATGATATTCAATGATTCTCCTGTCGCGAACAAGTAAATAAAGGCAACGATCAAAGAAATCGGGATTGTCAGTGCAATGATAAAAGTAGCACGCCAGCGTCCCAAGAACAGGAACACGACCAAAACCACGAAAATCAAAGCGTACATCAAAGAGTCCTGCAAGTTGTTGATGGACTTAACGATAAAGTCCGAGTTATCCGAGATGATCTGGAATTTGATATCTGTCGGCAACTCCTTCAAGGCTTGCTCAATCTCTTTTTTAGCTTGTTTTGCCACGGCAACGGCATTCGCGTCCGTTTGTTT
The DNA here is from genome assembly GCF_959596855.1 of uncultured Butyricimonas sp. Taxonomy (NCBI): domain Bacteria; kingdom Pseudomonadati; phylum Bacteroidota; class Bacteroidia; order Bacteroidales; family Odoribacteraceae; genus Butyricimonas; species uncultured Butyricimonas sp. The sequence continues at coordinate 17,689 of NZ_CAUFYA010000064.1, read as the reverse complement.
TGTTACCATCAATACACCACCCCGACCTCTGTTGATGGATTGTTCAAGGGTAATATCTTTCAAGGTGTCACGAACGTTTGCCACGTCGCGCAAGTAAATAATCTTGTTGTTTTGGGTTCCCAGTACAATATTCTTGATTTGGTCACTTTCCTCGAATTCTCCTTCCACGCGTAGGGTATAGTCCATGTCACCCATCTTCACGTTACCGGAAGAAATGTCCTTGTTCTCCGCGAGAATCTTACTACCGATCTGTTCCAGCGTCAAGTTATAAGCGTCCAGTTTGTTCGGGTCAAGATCCACGTAAACCACGCGTTCCGGGGATCCGGCAACAATAACGGATGCTACTCCGTCCACGCGGTTCAACCGGGTGATTAACTTATCGTCCAATATCTTGTCAATACCGGGATAGGACTCTTCTGCCGTTACCGCGTAAATCAAAATAGGCATCATCGACGTGTTGAAACGCATGATCGTGGGGCGGTCGATGTCATCCGGAAGGTTGTTCATCGCTTTATCCACGGCATCCCGCACGTCATTAGATGCTTCGTCAAGGTTTACTTCCCATTCGAACTCCAGTGACACAACGGCCAGGTTATCGTAGGAAGTGGAAGTCATTTCTTTTAAGTCGTCCACCGAGTTCAACTGGTCCTCGAGGATTTTGGCAACGTTCTCTTCAATATCCGCGGCATTCGCACCCGGGTAGGTAGCCATTACCGTGATGTAAGGCGGGTCCATTTTGGGGTACTGGTCCACCGGCAATTGTATATAAGAGGCAATACCCAATACCATGATGGCAAGGAAAACCATTAAGGTAGAAATGGGTTTATTGACCGCTGTATTGTATATACTCATATTTCGAATTTTAAATTTTAGATTTTAAATTTTAGATCGAGGGTAAATCCGCGATCCAAATGATTTATTTCGTGATAGAAATCGGAGAACCGTCCACCAATCTACCTTGTCCGACAACAACAAGTTCGTCACCCTCGTGAATGTCGTTACTGATCAATTCTACCTGATCCTCGAAACGTCTGCCGAGTTTCACAGCCACGCGTTTTGCCTTACCGTCCTTGTTCAAGAACACGTAGCGGTCGTTAGAACCTTGTAGTTTCAACACGGCGATAGCCGGGGCAACCACGGTTTCCGTGTTACCGATGAAGAAATTGATCGTTCCGTACATACCCGGTCTTAACGCTTCGTCACTATTCGGTATTTTGACCTCAACAGTGAACGTTCTGGAAGCCGGGTCGATGCTCGGGTAAACAATGCTTACCGTACCCTCGAACACACGGTCGGGATAAATATTGCTCTTCAATTGAACTTTCGTTCCGGGTTTCACGGTCAGGTAATATTGCTCGGACAAATTCACGTATGCCTTTACCGGGTTGATTTTCTCGATAGCGATGACAGAAGGCTTCGTCGCTCCACCGAACGAACCGCCGGTGTAAAGTTCCTTGTCCTCGAAATATTTCCCGGTAACGATACCGTCAAAAGGAGCCTCCATGCGCGTGTTCTCTTTCAAGAATGCCACGTTTGATTTTGCCACCTCGTATTGGGTTACGGCTGCATCATAAGCTTGTTTGGAAATACTTCCCGTTTTATTCAACTGAACGGCACGATTGTATTCCGTTTCCAAGTTTTTCAATTGAGTTTCGGCTTGGATAAGGTTTGTTTTATCCATTTCGACCAACAGTTGTCCTTTCTTGATCCGGTCGCCTACTTCAACGTAAATCTTTTCAATTCTTCCCGTGGCTGCCGGGGCATAGAAAACCTGTTTGTCGGCTTCCAAGTTGGCGGCGTAATCCAAGGTTTTGGCTATATCCGTTCTTTCCAGTTTTTGCACCTTCACGGGAATAGCTTCGTCAACGTCTTTTTGTGACGCTTTATCTTTGTTACCGGAACAACCGGCAAGCATAGCTAACGCTATTGTCGATAGAATAAGATTCTTTACCATTGTATTTTTTGTTTGTTTTTATTATTCAAAGTTGTTTATCGCGGGAGTTGGTTATACAATTTTTCAAGGCTTACCTGTGCTTGCAACAACGTGAGAACGGCCTCCGTGTAATTTGTTTCTGCCTGTAGGTAATTGTTGTTTGCCTGTGTCAAATCCAAGCTGGAAACGGCGCCCAACTCGTATTTCCTCTGGTAGTTCTGCAATACCCGCGTGGCAACGTCGATGTTCTCTTTTTGTAAACTGTAATTCTCCATGGCATTTTTCAAGTTGAATTTCAATTGCTCGTCCTGCACGTTCAACTGGTCTTCCAACAGGCTCTTCTGCAAATAAGTTTGCTCCAGCGTGATTTTGGCTTGTTTTACTTTGGAGTCGCGTTGCATACCCGAGAAGATCGGGATATTCATGGTCAAGCCTGCCGTGTGCTTCGGGCTCATGTCCAATGCCGGTTTCAAAATCTTGTAATTGAAATTGTACGAACCGGCGATCGTGGGAGCGTAACTCCATTTCTCGATGCCTAGCAACTTCTTGTTCAACTCGGTTTGCGTGTTGATCAACTGATAGCTCACGTTGTTGTTGATGTCGAATTTTTCCAAGTACAGACGGCTGGATTTGTCGTTATCGAGGAACACTTCCAATCCGTCCGAAAGTTTAACCGGGGCTCCGGCTTCCAACCCGAGTTGCAGGCGCAACAGGTTGTAGTTCACCGCTACCGTTCTTTCCATCGACAGCATGCTGTTTTTCAGCTGTCCCACGTTGATACGGATTTGGTCTACATCGGTGATTTCAACCGTTCCGGCGTTATACATGTTTTCCGTGTGCTTGTAAATCTCGTTCATATTCTCCAGGTTCTGGCGCAGGATTTCCAACATCCGTTCCGTCACGAGTACCGTGTAATACGAATTATAGATATTCTCGACGATATCCAGTTCCGACGATTCAACTTCTTGTTCCGTCATTCTCACGGCAATCTTACTGGTCTGCATTCCCAGTATCCATTCACCACTGAACAACAATTGTTGCAGGCTGACTCCGAGATTCGACTGGTCTTTCATTTTGATAGTTTGTCCGCCAAAGTCCATCTTGTACCCGAAATTCGTGGTGTAAGTCATTGTACCGTTAATCTGTGGCAATCCCTGTGATACGGATTCCCGAACCTTTTGGCGGTACAACTCGATGTTCATCTGCGAGGCCTGTAATTCTTTGTTGTGCTTGATGGCAAACTCTACTGCTTGTTGCAGCGAGATCGTTTGCGGTGCTTCTTGTGCGTGAAGCATCCAAGGCACGATAAGCATTAGTAGGAAGAGTGTCATTCCTTTTTTCATAGATTATAGTTTTTAATTATTTATATTTTCCGGGAAATTCTCACGCGTTTTTTCTCTCAATACAAATCTCATACCAAAAAAAACTTCGGTAGGATAAATTTACTTCTCTTTCACTTGTTTTGACTCATTTTTTAATCGTTCATACTCTTTTATACCTTTTTCTGTGGATATAGCGTAAACAAAATTGATAAAAATCGTCGTGATGATTACCGAAAGAGGGTATTCGAGTTTGCCGACGATATCCGGGTCCCTCAAAAAGTGTAATTGTTTGCCCAGCAAATACAATTGCAACTCTTTGTCGATATCCTCCCTGAAATACTTCTTTTTCATTCCGTCATCCAGCAGGGAGACCAGAAATTGTTTCGTCACGTTCTCTTCCTTCTCGGCTATTCTTTGATACACGGCGGGGTGGTATTTTCTCATGTCGAAATAATTGGCGGGCAATCGGCTACCCAAGTCACTCTCCATGAAATCCCGTATCCGGCTGATCACTTCGATCGGGTTCAAGTTTTCCAACTCTTTCACCTCGACACTTTTTATTCTTTCCCGTCTTCTGTATAGCATCACTTGCTCTACCACGTCGTCTTTATTGGCAAATTGTTGATAGAGCGTCTTCTTCGAAATTTTCAAATGGTTCGCTATATCATCCATGGAGGTACTTCTCAGCCCGAATCTTAGGAAAAGATCCGAGATGGCCACTAAAAGCTCCTCTTTCTGATTCATATTCTCATCCATAGGTGATCTATTTAATTGTTGCACGCGGAAACGATGTAACCTCAAAACGTTTCCGCATGCAAAAGTATACAAATATCGTTCCACTAATACTACAAACATGTTAAAGTATTGTTAAAACGCTTGAGCGGCGTAACTTTTCAGAGATTTTAATACTAATACATCATTTTCAATTTTCAATTTTCAATTTTCAATTCCATAATACCTATCTTTGTCGTATGATTGATCAGGCTACAATACAGAAAATCTTTGACGCGGCGGATATATACGAGGTGGTTTCTGACTTCGTGAGCTTGAAAAAGCGGGGAGTCAATTACTTGGGATTATGTCCGTTCCACAACGAGAAGACGGGTTCGTTCACCGTTTCCCCGGCAAAAGGCATATATAAATGCTTCGGTTGCGGGAAGGGGGGGAATGCCGTGAATTTCATCATGGAGCACGAGCAGATGTCTTATGTCGAGGCGTTGAAATATTTGGCCGAGAAATATCATATTCCCGTCGAGGAAAAAGAGCTTACCCCCGAACAGCGGCGGGAACAGACCGAGCGCGAAAGTATGCTTATCGTGTCCGCTTACGCCAACGAGTATTTCCAGTATCAGCTTTGGAACACCGACGAGGGGCGTTCCGTCGGCTTGGGTTATCTCCGCCAGCGGGGTATCAGCGACGAGATGATCCGTAAATTCGGTTTGGGGTATAATCCCGAGGCGTGGGGTGCTTTCACCAAAGCGGCACAGGAAAAAGGATACAAGCAGGAATTTCTCGTGAAAACGGGGCTCACTATCGAGAACGACCGGGGACTTTTCGACCGTTTCCGTGCCCGCGTGATGTTCCCCGTGCAGGACCTTGCCGGGAAGGTTATCGCTTTCGGCGGGCGTACCATGACTACCGACAAGAAGATATCGAAATACCTCAATTCCCCCGAATCCGAGATATACCACAAGAGTAAAACCCTCTACGGTATCTTTTTCGCGAAGAAGTCGATCGTGCAACAAGACCGTTGTATTCTGGTGGAGGGATACACCGACGTTATCTCCTTTCATGCCAAGGGTATCGAGAACGTGGTGGCTTCTTCCGGTACCTCGCTTACGATCGAGCAGATACGTCTGATTCGCCGTCTGACACCCAACGTCACGATCATTTACGACGGGGATGCTGCCGGAATCAAGGCATCTCTCCGGGGTATCGACCTCGTGCTCGAGGAAGGGTTGAACGTGCGGGTGTTGTTACTCCCGGATGGCGAAGACCCCGATTCATTTGCCCGGAGTCACACGCCGCGTGACTTGGCGGATTTTATCGCTAACAACGAAACGGACTTTATCAACTTCAAAACGAAGCTGCTTTTAGGTTCTGCCGGGGACGATCCCGTGGAGCGGGCACGGTTGATTACCGACATCGTGCGAAGTATTGCCAAGATACCCGATAACATCGTGCGTTCGGTCTACGTGCGGGAAACCGCCCACCAGTTGGACGTCGAGGAACGGGTGCTTTACACGGAGATCGCCAAAGTACGTTTAAAAAACGAGGAACAACCTGTTAAAAATTCCGCTTCAGCTGTCCCCGAAATACAGATTACGACTACTCCCGTGCGGGGTGCCACTCCCTGTGATTTGGAGGAAAGTGTACTCGTGCGTTACTTGCTGTTGTTCGGCAACAACGAATTATACGAGGAGGAACACAACGGTTTCATGCGTAGTGTTTCCGTGGGAGAATTTATCGTCCGTGAGTTGGCTGAAGATGATCTGGAACTATTGAATCCCCTGTTTCGTGTCATTCAGACCGAGTACCAGCAGCAATACGAGTCGCCTTCCTTTATTCCGGCTCGCTATTTCATCGCCCACCCGGATATCAAGATTAGCACCGTCGCCGCCAACATTTTAAGCGAGCCCTACGAGTTGAGCAAAATCTGGTACAAGATGGATAATTACGTCGAAACCGAGCAAATGAAGCTTGCCGAGCTTCTCCCGAAAATTCTGGATAACTACAAGATGCGTCGAGTGGAAATGCTCTCCCGTGACATCGACAATCGTATCCTCGAATCGCAAAATAACCCCGATCCCCAACAGATCATGGAACTTCTCCGCCGCAAAAATGCCATCAACACCATTCGCCGCAAGTTGAATGAGAAACTCGGGCGCACGGGTATCCACTAATTGTCAGTACTCTAGCTTGTGCTTGTCGTGGATAATAATCACACGGGTAGATGTCGTTTTCCCTTTGACGTAATGGAGAGTATCTACTGATTACTATAATCAATCATGGTTTAATTCCGAATGATTTCTGTATTATTCCCGTTGCAAATATTATAGATTCGCTGTAAGTTCGCTGTAGATTCGCTGTTATAATACAGCGTTGCAACAGCGAACCTACAGCGAATCTATAACTTTTTATACGATATTATACCGGAAGTGATATGCTTGTATACTTGCATTCGTGTATGTCTGGGATAGTTATACACCTTATTTTCTCGTGATATTGATTTTAACACGAGTCACTAATGTTTTGGAAATAGAATGTATCACCGTTCCAAATGGAGGAGAATGTATCCTCCGTCTTGGAATTTGATTTGCAGGGAGGGATCGGGTTCGAGGGCTTTGCGTACCCGGCAGGCGTATTTTTTCAGTTCGGATTCCTTGTGGAGGGAGGCTTTGTCCCAGATGCCTTGGATGAGGTAATCGCGGGAGGCGATTTCGTTGTTCTTGGCACAGAGCAATTGCAGGAAGCGAGCGTCGATTGTTGCCAGTTGTATTTCTTTTTCCCCGATAGTCAATACGCGGGAGGCGCTGTTGTAAGAGGTGATGGGCGAAAGCCGGTAGACGTGAGGACGTTTTATCCCTTTGGTGATGCGGGTGCGGAGGTTGTTCAGATGGTGTGCCAGCAATTCGGCGTCTTTGTCTTTGCTGAAAAATTCGTCGGCACCCGCGTCGAGGGCATCGAGCTCGTGTTCCCGTTCGCCGTGCGAGGTGTAGATGATGATGTGTGTCGCGTGATCTTTTTCCCGTATGCGGCGGGTGAGTTCCACGCCATCGATTTCGGGTAGTTCAAGGTCCAAGAGTAGGATGTTCGGGCGTTCCCGACGGTAGGCGTTCCATGCGGTTATCCCGTCGGGGGCGATTTCGACGGAGTAGCCGTGCAGTTCGAGTATTTTTTGAAGTAGCTCGGCGGTTCGTTTGTTGTCTTCGGCGTAAAGTACGCGGGTATGGTTTTTCGGTTGGTTTTCCATGGCGTTAGTATTTTTGTTTTTTGGCAATTCTCGGTAGGGTGATGGTGAAGGTGGTCCCGTTGCCGGGGCTGCTGTCTATATTGATTTTGCCCCCGTGGGCGAGGATGACCTGGCGGGAGTGGTAGAGTCCCAACCCGTGGCCCTTGGTCTTTTTGTCGCCTTGATGGTGTGCTCTGTGGTAGCGCTCGAAAACGTGTCGTAGTGCACGGGGAGGTATTCCTTGTCCGTTGTCTTGTATTGTTATTAGCATTTGTTTGTTGTTCGGGGCGGTACAGGTGATGTCTATTTCCACTTCTTCGCCCGAGTACTTGAGTGCGTTGTCAATGAGGTTCTGGAACACGGCTTGCAGGAAGTGCGGGTCGCCGGAAATCATCGGGTCGGGAGCCTCGAAACGGAGGCGAATGTGGAACGATTTGCCTTCACGTGTGTTCCAGCGGTCGGGGGCGGTGATGAGCGCGAGCATCTCTTGTAAATTGAACGTTTTCGGGGTTAGCACGATGCCGTGGGCATCGGTGGATTGAAGTAGCATCCGGTCGATGGAGTGTAGCATGTTGTTCAGGTCTTGCCGATTTTTTTCTGCTTGTTCGATTTGCTCTTCTTTGGACAGGTGGGGTAACAGGTAGCACAGGTGTTTTTGGTTCTCCACGGGGTGTTTCAAATCGTGGACGATGCTGTCGATGTATTCTTTCTGGTTTTCCCGTTGCCGTTTCTCGTTACGATAGTTGATGTAGAGATGAATGACGCAGAATGCCAGCAGAAGGGAGATGAAGAGGGTGGTGGCGATGGGCCAAGCGGCTACTTGAACGAAAGCGGTTAGCGGGTAGTCGTACGTGGCGTATAGTATGTCACGGGTAAGGAAACCCAGTGTGTCGATGTATTCGGGGGAAGAGGGAATTTCGCTCGTGGGATGTGGGTAAGTGTCTTTGATTTTGCCCGTGCTATCGGTGAGAACGAATTGTAGGGATTTTGTTGTGTCCGAGGACGAATTGTTGTTTTCTTTGAAGTAGTAGTACAAGTTTTTTAATGTCCAGAGTTTTGGAGCGCGAATATCATAATCAACTTGTATTGTAATGTCTTGAATGATTTTTTTTGAATCTAAGTTGTAAGAGAAATGTTGATTGTTGATGAAAAATTTTAGTTCATTCGTGTTCGCGTTAAAATAATATCTAGCATGGTCGCTATGCATTTTTATATTGAATATAGAAATACAACTGGAGATAGCTTTGTTTCGTGAGTATTGGTATTGTAGTTTTTCTTGTTGGTAGAGATGATGTAAATGAAACGCTTGATTGCACAGGAGTAAGCAAATGATGTTCGGAATAATGTATAATATAAATTTTGGATTTTTATCCATGGTTTCGTCATTTATTTGCGAAAATAGACAATTCGCAACCTTTACGCAACCTTTTTCGTCGTTTTTTCTCGAAAAAAGTTGGATTTTTGTGATGTTATAATTTGAATGTGTAATATAAAAGATAGGAGGTGTGAATATGTAAATAAAGAGTGATGATATATTAGAAGCATAGAGTAAAGTTGGAGCGTTATGACTCGCTGACAATGGTATAGTAAAATAATGAAGAAATGATAGAATAAAATGAAATTAAATAGATTAATAGGTGCTTTTATATTTGGAAATATTTTTCTTTTAATGGCGATGATGTTTTCATCGTGTCAACGTTTTGATGAAAATATAAAAATGGACGATGAATGTGCCAAAGAAAATATTTCTCTGGCTATGAGTCGGAGCGTAGATGGGATAGATGAACAAATTGTTTATCCTAAAGGAATAGTTCCCGAATGGGTAAAAGATTCGTTATCGAAAGAAGGATATGATTTAGTTTGTCAATTGAGTGAAAAATACGAGATGAGTTATTATCCCATTTCTACAAAGAAAAAGAGTAGGAATTTATTTACTGTTGATGAAGAAAAGAATAAAAAAGTAATTGAATGGCTTTTAAATGTTCCATTAGAAGAAGAGTGTGATCTGGAAATGGGAGTTGCTCCACGTGTAAAGAGTTTTAGCTCTGAATCAGGTGGTGGTACTTGGTGGCCTGGAATTGGTGGAGGGAGTACAGGTGGTGGAAGTACAGGTGGTGGAAGTACTAGCGATGAGATAAAGATGTGTAGCCAAACACATACTATTTATCGGAAAAAATGGGGCATGGGTATGATGTTTGTTGATGTAACTGCTGGTTACAAGTATCATTCAATTGATAAAATAGCAACAGAATTTAAGACAATTAATGTAACTACAGACCGTTATGTGTTGGCATTCAATATTTATTGGCAAGAACGTTCTCATTATGGAGAAATCGTCAATAATGGCAAAAATTTAGATTTACATGTCAATGGTCGTCTTAAAACTTCAATAGAGATAGAGGGACTTGTTGGAACAGATTTGGTTATTGAATCCATAAATGAAACATTTAATTTTCCTGTAGAGCCGGGGCATACGGATGATTATCTTAAACCTAAAAAATAGAATAAAGAGGATGTGTCAAAAGTTATTTTTTACACCTTTTCCCCCTTTGTTTTTTCCTTTATAAACAGAGGAGTTTTAGAAGGAAATGGACTTTTGACACCCTCGTTTAAAGTGTATATTATGAAAGTGTTGTTATTTTTTTTGTTGTTTTTATTTTGCCGATGTACGGATGAAGTGTATAACCCGGTAGATTTGTTTGTTATCCGAGATACAGTGAAGAGCGTGTCGTTTCCCCTGCAAAAAGCACGGGTAAAATACGCGGAGATGTTATGTCCTCGGGTGGAAAACGATTCTTTGGTGATGCCGATGAATGTTGAAGAATGCCCGACGATTTACACGGCGTACGTGCGAGATTTCGTGAAGGTGGTGAACGCTCGCTTGAAAGAGATGCCCGAGCGGTTAAGGTTCATGACCTTGGGGTTGATACGGGCAAATACGATTAAAAAACGTGTTTTGATGTCTAGCGTGAAAGTCCAAGGCGACAGATACGTGCTGACGCTTTCGGGAAAGGAAGCTAAGAGTTTGGGATTTGAAAAGGAATATAATGAGTTAAAGCGGTTTTTGGATGAAAATTCCCCGATACCTCATCGTTTTATCGAGGCTCTTAAAGAACCGGAACCGGACACGAGTATATTTTGTGATTTTAGGCTTTTGAACGAGGGACTTTCCCCGGTATTTGCAGAGTTGAAACAAGCTTTTTACGCTTTAAATAGAGTGTATGCGGTTAATGAACGTGATATCCCGTAAAAATTTGACAGGTGCTTCACTCGAGAAGGTATTCTATTGTTTCTTGTTTGTAGCGGGTGTTTTTTGTATCCCAAGTTGTTTCATCAGTCGTCATGTTACAGCTGGGGTTTTAGGTGTCGCGTTGCTTGTTGGGGTGTATAGCGTGATCTGGGCATGGAGAGCTAGAGCGATAAGGATAACCCCGTTGTTTTTACTCGTGTTATTGTTTTCCGCTTGTTGGTTGTTTTATCAATTTTTTAGCTCGGCCTTGGCATGGCATGGTTGGATAGAGTATATTTCTTTCGTGCTGCTGTTTTTTGTTTTTGGGCAGCGGGATTTCGATGAGCGATGCTTGAAACGGTATTATTTTATTTGTTCGGTTGTCGGCGTGTGCATGAGTTTTTGGGGGATATTTCAATATTTGGGTGTCGCGCAAGTTTACAACAGGTTTGAGCCTGTTACCGGGAGTTTCGAGAATCCGGCGGGAGTGGCTATATTCTTGGCATCTCTTTTGCCGGCTTCTTTGTTCTTTGTCAAAAAACGAGGGAAATGGAGTAGGGTATGGGGATATTTCGCATGTTTATTCTCTTGTGTTGTCGTGTTATTGTCTAATTCACGGACAGGTGTATTAATAGTGATATTGCTTTGTTTATTATATTTTTTTCAGAATCGGTCTTTTGCACGGTGGAGCAAGGGCAATAAGAAGTATCTGGTGGCGGGGGTGATCGCGTGCGTGTTTCTTTTGTTTGTCGGGTTGTATTATTGGAAAAAGGATTCAGCGGACGGGAGAATATTGATTTGGTTGTGTTCTTGGGATATGTTTCGGGAGCATTGGCTGGCGGGTGTCGGTAGCGGGAGGTTTCAGGCGGAATATATGCTTTATCAAGCGGAGTATTTCCGACAAAATCCAGATAGCGTGTTTGCCATGTTGGCGGATAGCGTGAAGCATCCTTTTAATGAATACTTGAAAATTTTGGTGGAATACGGGATATTGGGCTTTTCCTTATTTATGGTGGCTGTGACTAATTTAGTAAGGACGTGGTGGGGCAATCGAGAGAAGGTTTATCTATTCCCGGTGTTCGGGAGCGTGCTGGCAATAGCCGTGGGGGCATTTTTTTCTTACCCGTTGGATTACCCGGGTATCGTACTTGTTCTTGTTTTGAATATGGCTGTTTTGAGTTATTATCAATCCGTGATTCGGGAAATAGGAAGAAAAAGTTGGGTGAAGTTTGTGGCGGTCGGGGGCGTGATTTTCGCTTTGTTATTCTTGGGGGTGGTCTGTTCATACGGGAGGGCGGAATATGAATGGAATAAGATTGCCCGTGCTTCTCTAGCGGGAGAAACGAGAGAGATGTTACCCCGGTATCAAAAATTGTGCAGGTGGATGGGACAGGAAGGGTTGTTTTTATACAATTTCGGGGCGGAATTGCAACAGGTCGGGGAGTATGAAGCGAGTACCCGAGTGTTGGAAAGGTGCTGTTCACGTTTAAATGATTATGACGTGCAATTACTTTTAGCGGAGAATTATACTCGGCTTAATATGCACGAGAGAGCGAAAGAATGTTTATTGACAGCATCCGATATGTGTCCCGTGCGATTTGTCCCGTTGTACAAGTTGATGAATATATGTTTAAAGGAGGGAAAAACCGAGGAAGCAAAGCGGTACGCGCAAAATATAGTGAATAAACCGATTAAAATACATTCTATGCGGGTGGATAGAATAAAAGATATGGCGCGACAGGTGTTGCGTTAGTCATCGTTAAGCTTTAGTTCCACGGGAAGGTTGAATGTTTTATTTATGGATGTTATTATTAAATCAATACCAATAAGTCCTTCAATTTCGAGGGAGGTTTTAAGGTAACCATTGATGTGTAAATCCAAGGTCTTGCCATTATTGACAATTTTTTCTTCACGAGAACGTGTTTGCCAATAGGCATTAAAATTTGAGTTATGACATTTGGTGTTTACGTTTATTGTTCTGATAGTCGCTATTTCTCGCGAGGGGTGGTGCTCGTATATCACGTTCATATTTACAAGTAGCATGCTCGAGTCCCATTGCGTTTCATAAATTGTGTGAGTTTGACAGTATAATTTGATGCTGTTTTGATATCCCAAATTTCCACCTTCAATTATGTGTCCGCCTCCGGTTATGATATTTCCACCTATTTCGATTTTTTCTTTGAGGTTAGATTTTTCGTGAAGAGCATGGTTGTTAGGAGAAATAGGATAATAACTCATCTCGTATTTTTGACTAAGCTTGTAAATGAAATTGTATTGTTCTTCAGATAACGTATCCTTGAGCCATTTGGGGATAATGCCTTTAGGATAAAGCGTGTCTAGGCATACGTTTGGAAATGTATAGATCTCGTTTTCGTTGCTAGTAGTGGTGTTGAAGTTATTGCGGCAGGATGAAAATGCTACCGTGGCAATGAAAATACCAAATATTATTTTTTTGTTCATGTGATCCAAGTTTAATACTATAACACGCGAAACGGGAAAGGGGAATAGTCTGGAAACAGAAAAATTACCTGGAGGCAACTCGCAACCTTCAAGCAACCTTTTTTTTCGTTTTGACAGACAGGAAGTAATATTTTTGTTACAAATCGTTTGTGAAATGTTTGTTGAACGCTAAAATGAGGATGTATGTTCGCGCTTAAAAATGTACCGTTATACTTTATCTTGCTACTTGCTCCCGTGCTATTCCACGTGGACCGTTCTTTGCCGGGTATTACGGCAGGGTTCGCGGGTATGTTGTTGTTGCTCGTCTGTTTGGTCGTGTTTCCCGGGAGCAGGAGGTGTCGTTTTAATTTGTTAGATTTGTTTTTCTTGTTGTTCGTGACGTGGTACACGGGGCGAACGGTTGGGATTGGCTCTTCTATATTTGCCTGGAAGTTGCTGTTAGGTGGTGCGGCGATCATGTTGTATGTTTATGTTCGAAACACGGGAGTGAGGGTGTATTATTTTGACGTGTTGTTTGTTGCCGGAATTTTTCAGGCGATGTGGTTTTTTGCTCAATCGCGAGGCTGGTTGCCGTCGTATCATTATTTGTACCCGGGAACGGGAGGGTTTATGAATCCCGCTATATTGGCTGTTTTTCTTGCAATCGCTTGTTTAGCCGGTTTGGTCGGTTTTTATCGGAGGGAAAAGTTTTATTCGCGCTGTTCGAGGGGAATAGGGATCGTGTTACTATTGATTACCTTGGGATTCTTGGGTTCCCGTGCGGCGTGGGTAGGATTGGGTATTGGAATTTTATGGATCGTGTTGACGGGGAGAGAATGGGGTGTTGCTCGGTTCTTTGGAAATATCCGTGAAAAGTATCGTATCGGGAAATATATTTTCTTGCTGCTCGCGATTGTTGTTCCCGTGAGTATAATATATGTTCTTTATCTGGTGCATCCGGTGTCGGTGCAAGGGCGTTTCTTGATTTGGCGGGTTGCCGGTACGATGTTTCGTGATGCGCCTTGGTTTGGTTGCGGTTCTTTTTCTGCCGCCTACATGCCCGCGCAGGGAGCGTGGTTCGAGATGCATCCCGATTCCCCGTTCGTGTCGGTGGCGGGAAACAACGAGTACGCTTTTAATGAATTTTTGCGGGTGGCTTGTGAAACGGGGATCGTGGGGTTGTTGCTTTTCGTGGGGTTGGTCGTGATGGGGTTGTATTTCGCCGCGAAAGGGAATCGGGTTTCTCGTTTTGCCGGGGGTGTTTTGGTTGTGATTTTGGGATTCGGGCTGTTCGGTTATCCTCTCTCTGTCGAGCTCGTGAGTGCTGTTGCCATTATTTCGCTGGCAATTGTTGCCCGTGATGCCCGTCACGCCAGGGAATGGATTGTTGACTTGGATACGAGTTTTGCTTTTATATTGAGAATAGCGGTTGTTTTATTCTTGTTTGTCTTGTCTATCGAGTATTATCACGAGAAGAAAGCGGATATTCTTTTGACAGAAGCCCGGGAGGTTTCTTCCCGGATGAAGACGAGTGAACTGAAGGTGTGTTACGAGCGCTTGGGGGGTAATCCCGATTTTGTTTTACGTTACGGGAGGACTTTGTACACGAGAGGGGATTTGCTTAACGCGCAGCCCGTACTTGAGAAGGGATTGAGCTTACGTCCCACGTCTGAACTGGCGAGTGATTTGGGGAAATGTTATTTCTATCAGGGGCGATGGAAGGAGGCGGAGCAGAAATACCGTCTCGCGGCGAATATGATACCTAATTATATAGTGCCTCATCATCTCTTGTTCAAGTTGTATCAATTGAAGGGGATGCCGGAGGAAGCAGGGCGGGAAGCGAGGCAGATGTTGACGATTCCCGTGAAAGTGGTGAATTCCTCCGTGATACGGGCACGAGGAGAAGCGAGAGCATTTTTGGAGGAAAATGGAGAGCAGTCATGACGCTAAATAAAAGAGAGTTTTAACTTGTTTAGAAACTATTAAAAAAAATGATTATGAGAAAAATGAAGTTTTGGATTTTGGGAATAATCTTGGCTTTGATTTATTCCTGTTCAGATGATTTCGGAGTCAAGGAGCAAGCGCCTCAAGGTATTGACGTGTCGGAAGCACGAGCTTATTTCGAGAAGAACGCCACGGATTTGGCCCCGCTTACTTTCAAGAATCCTCTCTCGAGAGCTTCTAGTTTTGTTGTGCCGGAGTTGATTCCGGAGTGGGATGAGGCAATAGAGTCAGAGAACGAGGATTATTTTATCACGGAAGTTCCTCTTCACTCGCAGTCCAATGCAATATGCGTGGAGCGTGTAATTAAAGACGCAGAATTCTTTTGTGAAAAAAAGATACTTTGTCAGCGTCGTTTAGTAATTGCTCGCCAAAAAGATTCGGAAGAAACCGATATGTTTGTTGCAACATTGGTTCCTGATGATGATTTTGTGGGTGGAGAGGGAACTCCTTTTACCGGGCGAGTGTTTTACTCGGAATTGAACGGGGATTTTAGAAAAGCTGTTGGGTATAAAGAGGGGCAGATGCAGGAACCTTTGTTGATAGGAAAGGCTTATGGTTTTTCTATTTATACATCAGATGAGAATCCTACAGGGTATTCCAAACTGACATTTCAGGAAGAATCTTCGTCACGCTCTTCGACGTATTCGAGTAGTGAAAGTGGTGGAGGCAGTTGGTGGCCTGGTTGGGGCGGTGGTGGAATTGGTGGTGGCGGTTCTATCGGTGGTGGCGGAATCGGTGGTGGCGGAACTGGCAGTGGTGGATATGATGCAGATTATGAAACTGGAATGAAGGTTGTAGAGAAAGTAAGAACAGATATTGGGAATGGAAATTATCAACAGGCAGAGGTTGAAAAAGATTTGACAACAGGGGAAACTGTTTTAGTTACCGCAAGTGTTGCAACAAATTGGAAAGGAATTGTTACGGAATGTTTTCATTTTATGAATTCTAGTAATGTAGATAAAATGGCAAAAGCTTTTGGAAATGCAATAGGAAAAAGTAATCTTGTTTTAGGCTCTGCATTAACATTAATTGCGATTTCAAAAGGTGATTACTCTACAGCAACAATAATGGGGGCTGTTTCTACTGCATTATCATGGATGGGAATTATTTTTGCTTTAAATCCGGTTGCATTGGGAATTATTGGGGTATCTTGTTGCGTGCTTGGTGTGATTTCATCAATTTTGACATTATCTAAAGCTTTGTTAATAGAAGTGCCAATGGAAGACGGGGGAAGTATTTGTATTTATCTTTCTCCTAATAAGAATATAATTGCATAATAAGTTAAATAAAAGAATGTTGCAGTATGATTCTGAATAATGCAATATTATTAAATTTGCATTATTCAGAATATGGAAATATGTATAAGTATGAAAACATTTCGTCGTTCTTTTTGGAAAACATCTACATTTAAATTTGGTCTTTTGCCAGGATATGTATTTCTTTTGTTATTAGGCGGATATCTGCTTTATGATGTAGAAATGTCTTTGGTGGAATGTATATATATAATTGTTATTTGTATTGTTGGATTTGTTGGAATTATTATGCGGTGTTTTTATCTCATACTAACAGATGATAAGTTGCTTATAAAAAATGTATTCTTTCCTTTTTGGTATAAAGAATTCTATTATTGTGATATAAAAAAAGTGCATATAGAGCAGCCTGGTGTTATAGGTTTCTGTTATATTCAAGTAATTGTTCAAGATAAAATAAGGCATAATCGGAAATATATTCTAGATTTTGTCGATACAAAGGATTATCGTCAATTAATACCGATGCTTGAAGAAAAAGGGGTAGATGTTGAAACAAAAAATCTAATTCATTTGTTATGAAAATATTTCGTCGTTCTTTTTGGCAAGCAAATACTTCTAGGGTACTAATAAAAGTGGTTATAATAGCAGGGATATTTTTTGTTCTTTTAATGTATTGGGCAACTAATTCTTTGTGGGCTTGTTTGTTGATGCTATCAATATTGTGTATAATGTGTTTTCCTGTATTTTTTACACAGTATTTTTACGTGACTCTAACAGATGATCAATTGATTCTTAAAAATGGCGTTTATATTTTTTGGCAAAAGGTATATCTCTATCAAGAGATAGAAAAGGTTGAAATTAAATCAAGTTCTAATTTTTTCATGAAAGTTCTGACAAAGGATCGAAAAACATTCGTGTGGGATTATGTTATAGATTTAGTCGATCCTAAAGATTTTGATGAACTTGTAGAGATGATTAGAGCCAAAGGGATTGTAGTTGAAACTGCTGGTTTTGATACAGTTTATCCTAATAGGAATCAATATAGAATAGAAGAAACATGTAATGTTCTAGATGTAGATGTGAAAAAATTTCGTCAATCTTTGTGGAACACGAGTTTAATCAGAAAGAATCTTACATGTACAGTTATAATAACGATATTACTCGCTCCATTTGTTCTTGTTATCACGCAATCGGTTTGGGCGTGTTTGGGAAGTATTTGGGTGTTTTACTTGTTATTCCCGATTTATTTTACCCGACATTTTTACGTGATATTATCAGCGGACAAATTGATTATCAAGAACGGTGTATACTCTTCTATGCAAAAGGAATACTTGTATGGAGATATTGCACGGGTCAAAATAAAACGGGGTAATAATATATACATGCAAGTTTTCACTAAGAAGGACGAGGTAAAAGTGAAACGATATTGTATAGATGTTGTTGCACCTAAAGATTACAGAGAACTTGTGGAGATGATTAAAGCTAAAGGGATTGCCGTAGAAACGGAAGGGCTTGAAGCGTATTTATCTTGAAAAGAATTTGTCGTATGAAAATATTTCG
>NZ_CAUFYA010000063.1:0-20633 GCF_959596855.1 uncultured Butyricimonas sp. | reverse complement strand
GCGGAGGTTCGCGTGGACGGAAAGATCGTCGAGGGTGTGGACGTGGAGGGAAGTAAAATTATATTACCCGACATGAAAGGCGAAACGGTGGAAATGACCATCCAAACGGGATACAATCTATTGCCTTACGATATTCGTGCGGCTATCCTGTTAATGGCGGGAAAGTTGTTTGACAACCCGTCGGATAGCGTGGAGAATTTGCCTAAGGCATCTACTAACTTGTTAAAACACTATCGAAGATGGGAACTGTGAATATCGGTGCGTTCAGACATAAGATTACTTTTTTGAAGGCGATAAATCGCAAAGGGAATGTTTCGCAATTACAAAAAACGTACGTGCCAGTTTCTTCTGTCTTTGCGGATGTACAAGTACAACCTACGATAGAATCCGTGATTGAAGGGAATTTAGTATTTCTTGAAAAAATTCACGTGGTCGCTTACTCTTCACGAGAAATAAACACGAATTGTGTTATCCGGTGGGATGGTTCCGAGTATAATGTAACAAGTGTAATACATGATCGAGTGAAGCCATTCATGGAGTTGGATGCAATAAAAATGTTGACGAATGAAAGCAATTGATAAAATTTCGGTTGAAGGTGTGAGGGAGGTTCTGGAGTTATTGTATGACTATCCCAAAGAAATAGACAAGATCGCTAAATCTGCATTGAGAAAAGCTGTTGCGCCCTTGGTTCGGGATGTGAAAAGAGCGAACCCTATAAAAGGGGTCAAGATAAGCGTTAAGTCTTTAAAGAGTTTTAATCCCGGTTTGAAGTACGGGTATTTCGGGGAAGTGGGTGGTAATAACAGGTTGGAAGTATCACCTTGGTTTAAAGCTTATTGGAAAAATTATGGAACGATGTCAAGAAGATATCCGGGACATAAATTTTTAACAGGGGTGAAAGGACGTGGTCGAGGTAAGGGGGTGCGCCCTAGGCTCTTTTTTGAAAATGCTGTTGAAGGAAAGGAAAATGAGGTGTATGACAGATTCGAGAAGTTTTTAATTGAAGGAGTGAATAAATTCTTGGCACAATGGAAACGATGACAGATATAGAGCAAGTTTTAAGTAATCTTTTTGAAGGTGTTGTTAATGCTTATAACATCGAGGCAAACGTGAGTGAGTTACCTTACGCCGTTTTTTCTGTCGGTACTACCCCTCGTTCAACGAAAGAGGGAATATATCGATACGATCACAATGTTGATATTAGTATTGTTGCCGGGAGTTTTGACAAGTGTAAAAGTATTACGAGTGAGGTCGTGAAAAAACTGTTGGATTTGAGGGGTGATGATTTGACCGTGACAAATTTGGCAGAATCTGGAGAAGGGGATAGCGACATACATGTGAATAAAATAGAGTGTTTAATTATTGAATTAGTGTAACATGGGAAAGAAAATACTTGGTTATAATATAACCTTAAAAGTGGGAGAGAAAGTATTTGCCGCAACCACGAGTAACTCGTTTGATATTACCCCGAACGTGAAGGAGTCGCAAACGAAAGATGATTTGGGAACCAAGAACAAGACGGTGTCCGGGTATGAATATAGTTTTGGTGTTGATGCCGTGGTAGAGTTGACAGAGGAAGGGGAACAAGCTTCTCGCATCGGGCGTGATGAAGCGGTTGAAATGACCCTGCTCGGGGAACCGATCGACTTCGTGTATTCCGTGAAGGGTGGCAAATCTTACAAGGGGAAAGCGATTATTTCGGCTTTTTCCGAGAAGTCTGATTCCGAGAACGAGGCCACGATCTCGTTGACATTGCAAGGTGTTTCAAAATTAACCCCAGTAGAACCCGCGGCATGAAAAACAATTACTTGTTAGTGGGAGGTAAAAAGGTTCGTGTCGAGATGAACTGGAATGCCATGATGTCTTTCTGTGACGAGAAAGGCATAGATGATCTTTCAAAGATAGGGGATGCCGGGAGTTTGACAACCCGAGATTTGCTGTCAATCATGCATGCCGCTATAAAAGAAGGGGAGCGAATGGACGGGAATGGTTTTGATTTGACGAAAGAGCAATTGTCTGAACGTCTTCGCCCCTCGGATATTTCCCGGTTCATGGAAATATACAAGGAGCAATGCGGGGTGAATGAAGATGACAGTAACCCGGGAAGTGGGAGCGTAAAAAAAAAGAGTGTATTCCGGCGACTTATTTCAAGGGGATAGCGCTCGGGCAAATGAACATGAAAGTGGTGGAGTTTGAAGAAATGCGGCTTGGAGATTTCTTTCTAAAACTTCACTACTTCATGAAAGCTAAAGAGGAAAAGATGATCTTAAACTCTAATTTGGTTCGTTTACAGACAATGGAATTGTTAAACGTGCAAATAGACCCTAAATACCGGATAAAAAATCCTCTTGATTTATGGCGATTCCCATGGGAGGCGATAGAGGAAAGCGAAATAGAGATACCCGATTTGGAAAACGAGCGTGTGAAACGAGATTTAAAAGATTTGTATAATGTATGGCAAAAGGATTGAATTTAAAGGCACTATTCACGGCAGACACGAAAGGCGTGAAGAAAGGAGCCAAGGAGGCACAAGAAGCTATTTCTAATTTTGAGGGGAAGGCTTCCGGGGTATTGGATGAATTTACTTCCTTGTTCGGTACTTCAATGGGACAAATTGGCGAGAGCATGAGGACTTTCAAGGGTGGTTTGTTGTTGATGGAGAAAGGGATGCAAAGTTCTGCCAAGGGGGCGGGAGGATTTGCCCAGTCTTTGAAATTATTAAGAGTAGCGTTAATCTCGACAGGAATCGGGGCTATTGTGGTGGCGTTGGGTTCTTTGGTCGCTTATTTCACGAAGACGCAAGCTGGGGCGGATAAACTTCGTCAATTCCTTCAACCCTTGAAAACAGTATTGCAGGTTTTAGGGGATACCGTGGCTGCCCTAGGGGGAAAAATATTTGACGCTTTCTCAAACCCGAAACAGGCGATAAAGGATTTGTGGGAGTTTATAAAATCGCAATTCCTGAATCGATTAATGGGGATGGTTGATATTTTTAAATATTTTGGGAAATCTGTTTATTCTGCAATAACGTTTGATAAAAAAGGATTTATTGAAGATACAAAAGCATTAGTTTCTTCGGTTACACAAGTTATTACGGGATTTGATAAAGATCAACAAAATAGTATCTCAAATTCTGTCAAAGGATATATGGAAAAACTCGGTGTTACTTATGAACAGGCTCAGAAACTCGAAAAACGTCGGCAGGTACTTGAAAAACAAAGAATAGCATTTATAAAAGAAGAAACTGATCTGCAAAATAAATTGGCTGATTTACGGCTGAAAACAGAGGATAAGGAAAAATATTCAGCGATGCAACGTTATCTGTTTAACCAAAAAGCGATGGCAGTACTTGATTTGCTCGGGCAGAAAAGAAATGCCTTGGCAAAAGAAGAGTATAACATAATGGTTGAGCAAAATGCCCTTGCGGAGAATATGAACAAAGATTACGAGGAAGAAAATAATCTTTACAAGGCGATGGTCGAAACGCAAACACAGGTACTCACCCAGAAAAAGGAGATGGTTGCTAAAAATAAAGAACTGATTAATCAAGCGAAGACGTTGGATGGTGCGATTATAAAAAACTTGGAAAAGAATCAACAACAAGCGAAGCAATCCGGGAAACAAAAGATTATTCCGTTGACATATAAAATAGAACTCGCTCGTGTAGAAACAAAAACTTTACAACAGTTTATTACAGATTATTCGGCTTTTGATAAAGAGATTATTGATTTATCAGATTCAATACGATGTGCCTTTGCGGATATTGCGTTTGGTTTTGGAGAAAGTATAGGGCAATTAATGGCAGGAACTGGAAACTTGAACGGTTTTGCGAAATTGGTAGCGACAGTTTTTGCAGATATGGCAATACAAGTGGGCAAAATAGCGATCGGGGTTGGAATGGCGACCGAGGCAATAAAAGAATCACTTGTAAGTTTAGGAGGGGTTGGAGCGATTGCGGCGGGAGTCGCCTTGGTCGCTCTTGGTACCGCTGCTAAAGCTGCTCTCGGTAAAGTCGCTTCTGGTGGAGGAACTTCGGGTAGTTCTTCCAGTTATTCAAATTCTATAGATGTGCGGACCAATCGGAACGAGGAAAGAAGTTCAAGAGAAGTTAATTTGAACGTGTCCGGCGAGTTTAAATTACAGGGGAATACCCTTGTTGCAGCGATAAACAAGGAAAATAGACGTAAAAATTTAACTACATGAGCATGTACGGGATAAGATATATACTAGGGTTTAGCTCGGAAAAATATAATCACGATTACCGGATTCTAGTAAAAGAGAAGGACTATACCGGAGGCGTGGAGAACAAGGCTCTCGGTAGTGCGCCAATACTTCGACAGGATGATTCTGATTCGGGAATTTCGGGAACATCTTTGGAACTTGTGATTCAGGCGGACGTGGACGGCGAATTGACATCGTTGTATACGGTGGATAATAAAAAATTTCTGGTGGAATTATACCGGGGTGACATGTTGCTCTGGTGTGGTTATGTTTTGCCGGAGCAATACAGCGAGCCTTATATTTCAGTCCCGTATGACGTTTCTGTGACCGCTTCCGACGGGTTAGGAATCCTGAAGGATATTCCGTTTGCTTTAACTGGAGAGAGAACACTGTTTGACGTTATAAAGTATTGTTGCGATCAAACGTCCATTCTCCTTGATTTTGAATTCGTGTCTTCTTTGCGAGAATCAAGCATGAGCGAGAATGACGTGATGCAAGTGCAAACGAAACTTGATGTCGCTATTTTCTCGGGTAAAACTTGCTACGAGGTTCTTGAATCTTGCATGATAAGTTTAGATTCGTTTATAACGCAATCTGAAAACAGGTGGTGCGTGGCCAAATACACGGATTTGGATAAAAAAAGCCTGATCTATAGTAATACCGGGGTAAAAAAGGGCGAACGATACTTGGATGTCGGGATTCTAGGATCGATCGAGAATGACTTTTACCCGATTGGGAACCTTGAAAAAGAGATATTACCTGCTTATAAAAGCACGAAACTTTCATATGATTACGGGAAGAAAGTATCTTTTCTCTCGAATTATAATTTTTCGAGCGAGTTGGATTGTTGGGAATATACCATGACACAACGTCCAACCCGGGTTCGTCACGCTTATTACGATGGAGAAGGGTTTGTACGTATTCTGGGACGGTCAGCGATCGGGGGAACCGCGGAAGAACCGAGTTATATACGGCAGACCGTGAACGTGGAGAAAACGGATAAATCATTAACGTTTATAATTTCTCATGCGATGGGAATGGGTATCCCGGAGGGTAACGGAGAATTTAATATTAAAATAAAACTTGTCGGGAACACGAGGACTTATTACTTGACAAAATCGGGTTGGAGAACGGTGGAGGACTGTATTGTAGTGTCATCGCATTATCAAGGACAACATATAATGGATGAAACAGACATGACCCGGGTGGATAATTACACTGAATTTAAAATATTATCAAACGGGTTTCCCGAAACGGGAAATTTGACAATTCAGATTGAAAACCCGGTCGTGATAACAGATTTCAGGCTTTATATAAATAAAGTAATAGTCACGAATGATTTGCCGACGGGGATAGATGTTGACGTGAACTTGAATTCCAACGCTTCAACTTCTTACGATTCTGTTGATATTGCTTTCGGGGATACACCAGTCGTCGCTAATGCCAAAAAACTATTTAGCGGAATTCTTTGGAATGATAATGGTTTTACGCGGACATGGACGAACGGGAATAAAACAGATTCTTTTTTTTACACTGTATTAAAATGTTTGTGTAGCCGGATTGGTTTTCCCCGGCAACAACTTTCTGGAACAATTCAAGGAAAGTATTTACGGACATTCATGTTAGCGAGGGATAAATACAGCAACTTGCTATTTCATGTGAAGGAAGCCTCGCTAAATTTGTTGACAGACGAGATGGATTGTACTTTAGAGCAGTTTATGCCTTATAGCGAACTGTCCGGGGAAACATCCGAATCGGCTAGAGCGACAGGAAACAGTAGCGAGTACCGTAGTAGCGGGGATAACGAGGTACGTGTTTACCAGAGCGGATCGGGAGTCCCGATGCGAATAAAAGACCTTTCACCTACCGAATTGCAACCGGATAGCGTTATAGAGGTTGATTGCAATAACGCTCCAAAATCCGGCAAAGCGACCTTGCTGAAACTGTTGGAATTTATCCTATCAACAGGGGGTGTTTGGACGAAAGAGGAATTGCAAGTAGTCGAGGGGTATATCTTGTACCTTGGCAAGAAGATCAAGGCGGGGGATTCGGATTTGTGGGAGGGACACGATTTTGATGATTATTTAGATCAAGAGGTGAAGAGAAATTCGGCTGTAATATTCAAGAGCATAACTTCCACGGGTTTTGAAACCAAGGTAAAAGGATGGATAATAGACGCCATGGGTGATACGGAGTTCCGTAAACTAATCCTTCGGGAAGGTTTCAAAACGGCGGATTTCATTCCCGGGGTTGTCGGTTCTGGTACAGGCATGGTCGGGACGGAAGATTTCACTACCGGGAAATTGACGGTACGGAATTACATGGAGGTGATGGCACTTGCCGTGGCGCGGGTATTCTGGCGTGGAGGTCGGGACGTGCATTCTCCATCAGGGATGAAGGTCAACAAGGTAGAGGAATATGACGATTACTGGCGTTGTTACATGGAAACCTCCGAGGGACAAAAGAATACTTGCACGGTGGGGGCTCAGATGCGTTGTAACAAGTACGGGGATGGCAAGGAAAAATATTACTGGAACCTTGTAACGGGTATCGGGAAGGATTATATAGACTTGTCGAAGACAGACCGTGATGGTGTTGACGTGCCGGAGGTGGGGGATGAACTGGCGCAGTTCGGGCACCGTACAGACCCGAATCTCTCTTGGATACTTGTTATTTCATCCATGATGGAAGACGCCGGGATGACGATGTACGCTGGCGTGAATAGTTACACGCTATCGGGGAAATGGGCTATTAGCGTGGGTAAAGACCCGAACGGGAGTAACCGGGTGGGTGTATTCACGAAAAACGGGGAGTTCTCTGATGTTATCGAGGGGTTGGAGGATAAGGTGGACAACCTTCAAATAGGCTCTGTCAACCTGATATCCCGTAAAATGATGCTCGCTTGGAACGAGAAGAATAAAGATATTGCAGTGTGGGGACAGGATAGTGACGGGGTATACTTGAACGTGAATCCTATCCCATTAAGAAATTATATATCGGAAGGAACTAATTATAAAGATGTATTTTTAGGAGAGGGTAATTATAAGCCGAACACGCAGTACGTTTTTTCTATCGAGTGGAAAACAGCAACAACAGAAGAGAATCGTAAAAATGGCTTGTATTTATATGTTATCTACACAGATGGAAGTTATGAACTGTTTTTTGAAGCAAATAATCAACAAACGAGCAAAAAACGCTCGGATTATATAACCACGAAAGGCAAAACGATACAAAAGATTTCCTCCGGTTATGGATATAATATCAATTGCCTTATCTACTCCATCGGCTTAATCGAGGGTAACAAAATCCCCGCCGACATCCCCGTTGCCACGGAAGACCTAACCGGACAGAGTAACGTTAATCTGGTGGACGGGGGGAAAGAGTTCACGGTAACGGCAGGAGCCAATGGTAATTACGTGCACAAAACATTGATTGTCCCGTTGTTGAAACCGAACACGGTTTATCATGTTTCATTTAAGGCGGAGAATTTGGTGGGTACTCCTGATAAGTACTCCGCGGTATTATATAATAATGAAATTACATCACCATTATCTACAAGAGCTGATAGCAATAATGGAGGGATATTAATAACAAAAAACAATTTTACAGAAGGCAAGTATGTATTATTGTTGTATGCTGGAGTCGCTGGCAGTTGTGCTGGTAATTCCGTAAAATTTACTGAAGTGATGCTTGTCGAGGGCTTCACCCCTCCCTCTTCTTATTCACCCTCTCCCGGTGACGTGGCGAAGGATATTAAGGACGTGAATGATGCCGTGACGAACTTGAATACCACGATTAACGGGGCTTTCAAGGATGGGATTATTGACGAGGCGGAGGCGAAGGCGATAGCGTCGAACATTAACATCTTGAACGCGGAAAAAGCGGATATAGATAACGCCTACACGCCGTTGTACAATAGTCCCTACTTGTTATCCGGTACCACGGCGGCAAATAATTTGAACAATGCCAAAACGGCGTATAACACGGCTCATGCCAACTTGATATCCGCGATCAACACGGCTATAGCGGACAAGAAAGTAACGTCAACGGAGAAAGCGAACGTGGACGCAAAATTCACGGCTTATAACTCGGCTCTTGGCACGTACAAAAAGAGAGTAGAGGAAGCGAATAAAGCTATTCAAGACCGGATTAAAGCGTTGGCGGAACAGGACGCCACGAACAAGGTTGACAATATTCAAGTGGGCGGCACGAATTTATTCCCTGTTTCCAAACTGAACCCCACGTCCTGCAAAGCGGGTTCTGGCAAGGAAGGTTCCGGTACAGAAATTATATTCAAGTGTAACACCCCTCAAGCTTGGGCGATAATTCCAGTTTCCATACCAACCCCCGTTGTACCGACGAACACGGATTTTATCATTTCCATGGACATAAGGAATACCAACGGGTTCGGTTTCGAGGTAACGGCAACGAGTGGTACACCGACGATTTTTGGCAAAATAAATTTTGAAAACACTACAAGCACGTGGAAACGAATTAGCAAACGGTATAATAGTGGGGATAAAAATAATATAGGGGGTATAAACTTGTGGGGAGTCGGTGATGTTCGACATATAAAGATAGAAATCGGTAATAAGGCGACAGACTGGAGTCCCGCCCCGGAAGATGTGGAAGCGGATATCCAAATCGGGATTAGGAACTTATTTTTGAATTCTGGTAAAGAGGTTAAGAATGGCTCGTATAATGTCGTTAATTATGCAACTTCTATTGATCTGGTTACTGGCGAGAAATACACGTTAGTATTAAGAGGGACAACGACAGGAGGGCAACAATTAGGAATGTGGGTTAATAGTGGTAATGGTAAGGTTGTCTTGTTAAAGGCAAACATGAATGACGAGGTCGTGTTCGCGCATGTTACCCTACCAACCATAAACGAAAGTTACAAGAGAAAAATAGATTTTTATAACTACCCTAGTTCAGGTGCAACAGCCAACCCGGCAACGATAAAATGGGCTTGTCTTTACGAGGGACATATAAAACCACCTTTAGATTGGGTACAAGCCCCGGAAGACATAGACAAAGCGATTCAGAACGCCATAGCCAAAACGGTGGATATCACGGCACCCTCGCAAGTGTTTAAATACGGTGCCGGGTACACGGGTACTCCAACCCCGGCAAGCATCGTGTTGACAGCTATCCCGAGGAATTTCACGCCGACGTCGTACCAGTGGCAATATTTAAACGGCAGCACGTGGACGAACATAAGCGGGGCGACAAGCTCTACTTATTCCGTTGCACCGGGTAATACCACGTTGTTCCCTTCCGGGGTTTACACGAGAACGTTTAGATGTATGTGTAACGGGGACGAAAAACTATCGGATAATTTCACGCTTGCCAAGTTAGCGGATGGTGCAACGGGAGCACAAGGAAAAGACGCTTGTACCGTGTTGCTAACCAACGAGGCGCACACGGTAGCTTGCGATGCTAACGGGAATCCTCTATCGGGAGAATTGGCGAAGGCGAAAACGAAGATAACTGCCTACAAGGGGACTTCTAAATTAGCGGCAGTTCATTCCGGGGCAACGGCAGGGCAATTCTATGTTGTTAGTTTGACAAGTGTTGGCGGGGCATTTCAATTAAATGGTAATGACGAGATAACATGTACAGCCATGAACGCGGACACGGCGTCATACACTTGTAAAGTTTATCTCGAATCCACTTCTTTCTATGTCGAGAAAACGTTTGTCGTGACGAAAGCGAAGACGGGTGCAACAGGGCAGCCCGGCGAGTCCATTAACGGGAAGATGCTTTACAAAGACCCGGAATTTAAACTAGGAATGAATGGCGTGTCAAGATACGCTAATACATCTGGCGATATTCTTGCCAAGCTGACACTAGAAAGGATCGCCAAGCCATCGGATGCCCCGACACAATCCGGTTACTGCCTGAAAGTCACGTGTAAAGCAGCTCAAAAACCCGGGTATGGAGGAGTTGTACAATCAATTCAATCCCGGGCAAATGCCGTGTTTATACAAAAAATTATCGCCAAGATACCCGTTGGTTACAAAATAAACGCGACTTCCAATAGCATGGGAACAGGCTACACCGACACGTGGTTGACACCCACTGCCGGAACCGGGAAATACACGACGTACCTTCGTAAGACTGTCTGCGGGACAACTGGAACTTTTAGTAGCGGTGGACACGTGTTTATAACCGGTAATCCCGCGCCTTCCGAACCCGTGCCGTTGGAATGGTATATCGCTTCCATGACGGCGTTCGACCAAACGGCGGACGGGTACGCGGACATAGAGATTGTCACGAAAGATTCTTTCGCGGCCCAGCTTGGGTTCACCAACTTCGAGGCGTTGAAGGCGAACGCTGTAACCAAGGGACCACTTGTAAAGGCAGGAATGATAAACACGGCATTGCTCACGGCGGATGCCTTGATCGCGGTTGATGGTTTTATAGACAAGTTAAAAACTAATATTTTGACAGCCAACGCCATCAAGGCGAACATGATTTCAATCCCCGGTTTTACATTCAAGGAAAACAATATAATCGGCGGTAGCGATTTTGGTGTAGGCGGTGGCGTGAAAATTGTTTCCACGACAGCGGAGAGGTCATTTAAAGCTTACAAGGATGCCTCGCATTACGTGGAGATGTTTTACCGTAACGCAAGCGATTGGGGGCTAAAAGGGGTTGATGGCAATCCCGTGTTCCAACTGGGAAGCACGAACAAGATAGGACCGTTCACGATAGAGAAAGAAATTTTAAACGCCAAGAACCCGCTCGTGCTTGATAACGGTTATGAATACGATGGCGGGCTGATATTAGCCAAGAATCATATTTACTTCAAGTACGCGATGGGTTCTATTTACCAGCAATCCGCGTATTTAGGGGTGAAAGGTGGAGCCGGTTCTAATTATGGAACAAACTCGATACTCGTGGTCGAGGGTGGTGATATGTGGCATCAGGCGGGATTATTCTATGCCTCGGATATACGGTTACGAGGGGATATGGATGTTGATTCGGGTAGCATAATCAACATGGCAAATGGCTCCGCGTTGAAATCGGGGGTAACGACTTATACCATGAATGGTACCAATCCAAGTATAACATTACGGGATGCAGACAGCAATATAATATACTTGAAAGGTTCGGGTAATAGAAAGAAGGTAAACCTGTACCCGGGAATGAAATTGGGCACATGTTTTATAATAAGCAGCGAGACCTCGTATGGTTATGATGTGCTTTGCGCTGACAACGAGAGATTTTATCGGAACGGTAACAATTATCTGGCGGTACAATCATCCGGGCAGGACTCGGTACTCGTGATGAAAGTTGATACCTACAAGTGGGCCGCTTGTCAGATGCCTGTAAACTGGCTTGGGACATGGAATCCTTGATCACAAGAAATGAATTAATATCAAACATTATACAACAAACACGAGCATGGAACTAACATTTGTAGACAGGATAGCAATTAAAAGTCTTATCCCCGAGCGGGTGAACATGATAAAAGGCATGTTGTTTCGTTCAATCGCCCAAAAAGTGAATTTCACCCCGGAAGAGGTAACGAGGCATAAACTAGAAGAAAAAGAAACTATTTTCAACAATATCCCTGAAACGATAGACGTGGTATTCGAGGAATCAGAGTTGATGGTAATGAAAGAGATAATCGACGAGATGGATAAAGAGGGAACGATTCCATTTGGGCTTATCGATTCTTATTACAAGATAAAGAACACGAACGTTTAATTTAAAAATTATAGAGATGGAAATTAATTACAAAACGGTAGCAACAACCACACCCCCGGTTATTTTGAAAGGGGTAAACGTGACATTATCGGCAGAGTACGAGAACAACGCCCCCGGTATCGTGACTTTCAGCTGCAATGGACAGTTCGTGGAAGAGAATTCACAACGTTCCGATTACTTGAATTTCAGCGGGTCTTACGATTGCGTGAATCGAACTTTTTCTTCTGTCAACGGTGGCCCGGTGTCACCCGTTTTCTTGACGTTACTGGAACAGCCAATTATGGAATTCTATAACACGATCAAGAAAGAGTGATAAAAAAGAGGGAACTTTTCCATCACGGTACTTGTTCCCTCCATACTTAGAATTTTCAATACGCGAAAATAGTGATAAATAATGCAATATTGAAAAATAATGGAACAAAAGGAGGCGTGAAATGATAGAATTTTTTGTGACAGGTGATTTTAACGTTATTCAATCGCAAGTGTACATTATACTGGCGATGTGGGCTATAATGGTTCTCGCTGTTTGTATCGACTTGTGGGCAGGTACTGATAGCGCTAAAGCCCGGGGAGAGAAGATTTATTCCGGCGGTTTGCGGAGAACTTTTTCGAAACTTGGGGATTACTGGCGGATACAAGTCATGGCCTTGATATTTGATTTGATCGGGAGCTGTATCGACTGGTACACGTTACCTTTCGCCTCGATGCTCGTGACGGCCGCTATCGTGTTAATCGAGGGACGTAGCGTGTGGGAGAACGAGAAAGCGAAGAAAAGTCAAGTGGCGAAATTACCGGATGCCATCCGGGCGATAATCCAATGTGCTGATGCCAAGACGGCAGAACAATTGTTAGAAAAACTAAAGGAGGTTACGGGTGATAACAAGTAAATATTTTTCAGAAGAGGAGTTTAACCGTTGTTCTCCCTCGTGCTCGTTACAGGACATGAAACAAACAACGATGAGCAAGCTGGATACAGCCCGGGAAATAGCGGGGATACCGTTCGTACTAACCTCGGCTTATCGTTCCCCGGGGTGGGACAAAAATAAAGGACGAAGCGGAACCGGGGCACATACTCTTGGTCAGGCGGTCGATATAAGGTGTAACACGTCGAGAAATCGGTTCTTGGTGGTAAACGCTTTGTTGAAGGCTGGGTTTCGAAGAATCGGGATTGATAAGAATTTTATTCATGCAGACGATTCTGAATCTCACGATCAAGAAGTTTTGTGGCTGTATTAAATAAAAAGCACGGGAGAAATTTAGAAGGTGTGTTGTGGTAGGATTCTCCCGTGCGAGGATCGGCGTTTTTGAACCAAATAACTTGGTTTATGAGGTTACAAATTTACTCAATTCATTGAAATGTTGAAATGAAAAAAGATCTAATTATATGCTGTATCACCAGTCTAGCGATTGGATTCTTTCTCGGGTGTTGGTCTACAGAAGAAAAAGAAATAGTTCGGT
Organism: uncultured Butyricimonas sp.; assembly: GCF_959596855.1. Lineage (NCBI taxonomy): Bacteria > Pseudomonadati > Bacteroidota > Bacteroidia > Bacteroidales > Odoribacteraceae > Butyricimonas > uncultured Butyricimonas sp. The sequence goes on along the minus strand of NZ_CAUFYA010000063.1, from coordinate 7,235 downwards.
ACGAGAAGGGAGAAACGATCTGGGACACGATAACTAACATAGTTCCGGATACTGTTTATTTGACAGGAAAACTAAAGTATAAGTATGTATATGTTCCGGACACAATATATAGAGATGTGCCCGTGATTGATCAGGTGGCGACGATAGCGGCGACTATGGAAGATTGGAATCGAACAAGAGAATACAAGAAATTACTTTTAGATAACGAATCCGGCAAGTTGTCTATCGTTCTCTCCGTGCAGTATAACGAATTGCAAAAACTGTCTTACTCCTTTACTCCAATACACAAGGAAAACACGATTGTAAAGAAAAGAATATTCGAGCCGTTTGTTTCTGCTTCTGTCCTAGATTTTAATTCTGTTAGCGTCGGGAGTGGGTTCTTCTATCACAATATCGGTTTTAGGATAGAATATTCGTCTAATAGCTTAAATTTCGGGATTCTATATAAGTTTTAGTTCCTGAATATAGTATAAGTGTATATTTTTATATATAATAATATATTTTTCTACATAGATACAAGTGTATTTGTGTTATATTGCTTGTTGTTAGTTTTTTAATTGTTTTAAGTGTTAAAAATATAACATATTGATTTTTCTATTAAGAAAATATTAAGAAAAATAGGAACAAATGAGGAACAATTTATTCAAGTATTCTTTTATATTTTTATGGCAAAACTCTTGTTTAAAGAAAGGAGGTTAAAGCGGCAAGGGGAGAGAAAAATTATAGTATTTCTAAAACTATTGAAAATATGGAAGATAATAAAGATAAAATTTATGAAGGACCAGAATTGACAACTGTCACTACTAATGGAATTCCCGGAATAATGGCTACAGGTTGCCTTGTACCTGTTGATCCCAAGAAGCAACAATATATGATATATAGTCCTTACACGAATCAGGACTATATTACTAGCATGGATTTAGTGGGAGATAGAACAGATGGGCCAACTCTTAGTATTACTTTTAAAAATGTGAGAAACAGGAACTTTTATGTTTTTTTGATGCAATGTACTCCTTTTTTAGCTGGAAATAAAAGAGGATTATTATCATCTGCTTGTTATGCTTATGTTGTGGGTGATTTAACTGTTAATTATGATTTTTATATCACTGACGTGTTAGGGACAAGAACGGATTTATATTATACATTCTTTTTGCCTAGTATAGAGTGAGAAGGCTTTGTTGTAGAATATTTTGATAAAATCTTAGTGAGCGAGAGAATCTCTCGCTCTATTTCTAGTGGTTTTAAACTTATTGATTACATCTGAATAAATAATTTCTAATTATGAGAATAATTTTGTTTTTATCTATAATTGTATTGATGTTTTCTTGTACAGACAACGAGAATGAATACGTGGACTCTGTAATTGAGAATAAGTCCCAGCAAGAACGAGTCGTGAAGTGTCTTGTAGATGGGGATTCTTTATACTTAACGGAAGTCGACGGATTGTTGTTTTTCGAGGGAGATATTGTTGTTGGGGAGGCAAATCTTTTATCAAGGAGTGCTAGTTTAACATTGAATAGTGAGAAATGGACGGATAATATTGTGTATTATGATTTTGATCCAAATTATACCACAAAATCGATTGTTATGGCTGCAATAGATCATTGGCAAGAATGCACACACGTCGTTTTCTTGCCAAGAAATGGTCAGAAAAATTACATCACATTCACTTCACATGCAACATTGAATAATTCTCCAATGGGGATGAAAGGTGGTCAACAACGTGTTAATTTGGCAAAAGGTGGACACAACAAGGGGACTGTGATCCATGAAATAGGTCATGCGTTAGGGCTTTACCATGAACAAACCCGAAGAGACCGTGATAATTATATTACGATACATTGGGAAAATATAGAATCTGGTAAAGATCATAATTTTGAAATCTACTCCAATGGGGTGGATTTAGGAAGTTTTGATTTTAATTCTATTATGCTATACGGTTCATACGATTTTAGTCGTAATAATAAACCGACCATGACTAAATTGGATGGAACGATATTTTATGCACAACGATATTCATTATCTCCGGGGGATATTGCTGGTATTACGCAAAGGTATCCTTTAGTTAAGATTTTTGGACGGAGTGATGTTGTCCCAATATTAGCTGATTATGATGGTGATGGACGGGTTGATTTAAGTGGGCAGACATCTGATGGTCGTTGGTTTATTGATTATATAGAAAACGGATTAGATAAGTGGGATTGGATTAGAGCAGGATATGGAGGGAAGTCTACAAGACCTGTTATTGCTGATTACGATGGTGATGGTAAAGCGGATATCTCAGAGTTTGATGATGATGGTCGTTGGTTTGTTGATTATTCCTCTAACGGGTTTGGTACGTGGGATTGGGTTGGGTATGGTTATGGAGACAAAAATTCTCATCCATTTGCTGTAGATTTTGATGGAGATGGTAAAGCAGACCTTTGTATTCATTTGAATGATGGTAGAATTTTAATTGACTATTCTGCTGATGGATACTCTGGTTGGAATTGGAGCGGGGGTGGTTATGGAGATTTCAACTCGTATATAACTTTTGCTGATTTTGACGGAGATGGAAAGGCTGATATCGCACAAAACACAAGTGATGGTCGTTGGTTTATTGATTATGCTGCAGATGGGTTGGGAGCATGGAATTGGATAAGAGGTGGTTATGGCGGAGGGCGTACGGTGCGGTCAATTATTGTAGATTATGATGGAGATGGGAAAGCGGATATAGGTCAATTTTTAGATGATGGTCGATGGTTAATTGATTATGCTGCAAATGGTTTCAGTTCTTGGGATTGGATAGGGACTGGTTATGGGGATAGTAAATCTCTTCCATTTGCTGCTGATTTTGATGGAGATGGGAAAGCTGATCTTTGTATAAAAACTACAGATGGTCATTGGTTTGTTGATTATGCTGCGAATGGCTTTGGTTCTTGGGATTTTATGGTTAACCATTAGTGTATTTGAACTTGCTTTAGGAAAAAGCGAGAGTTTACTTTCTTTTTATTAGTTTGAACATTCAATTAGGGGCGACTCTGGATAAAACACCCCGGTAGATACCTACCGGGGCTTTGCTTTTCTGATAGTATAAGCTGTCAAACAAAACTACAAAGATAAAGCAATAAGTTCACGACCTAAATTGTGTAATGCCGTTTCTATTTTCTTTACTTGCGTTGGACGAGGTTTACTTATCCCGTTAGCGTAATTCCACAATTGTTTTTTGTTGATCCCCGTTAGGCGTTCTAGGGCTGCATTTGTTAGTATGCCGGAGTAATAATTTAATAGACTTTGTGTGTCGTATTTATAGACGATCTCGTATTCTCCTTTTAATATTTCCGGCCATTGCTCTTCCGGAAGATTTTTTTTGATCAATCGTATCGCCTCTTCTACGTCTTTTCTTGCTTCTTCTACCGTGTTCCCTGCAGCATAAATGCCCTCGCAATTTTCGGCAAATGCCCCGAAATGATCTTTGCTTGCGCAGATGATAATTTCTAATTTTTCCATAATCCAGCTTTTATTGTTTAAGGTAAGGGGGATTATTTAATCCCCATCTCCCTTGCAATTTTTCTTCTTAACGATTCCGGTATTTCTTTCGCCCCGTGATAAGGAACGGGTTGTGAAAGTTTCCCGTCTTTCTCATAAAAATAGTGACTACCTTCTGCGTGTTTGAATTTCCAACCCGCCTTGATAATCTTTCTGTGAAATTCCGTGTACTTCATCTCTATGTTTGTTTGACATTTCAAAAATAGGAAATATTTCTATTATTTGCAAATAAAATAGGAAATATTTCTATTGTTTTTTCTAGCGAACTGATTAATGATTTTTCTATTGCTTGTATTTATATTATTGCATAATATTGTATTAAGATATGAATGCAGGATTTTGATACGAGTCGATAAGGGATGAAATTTAGATACATGTTTCACGAATGTTTTACGAATTGAATTATTTTATTTGTATAAATCAATGTGTATTAGTGTTATATGTGATAAATATTTTATTCATTCGTAATGCGTAGGTCTGGGGTTCGAGTCCCCAAATTGGCTCACGAAAGAGAGATTGTTTTCGAAATAAACAATCTCTCTTTTATTTTTGTATTAATTATTACTTTGGAATAATCCAAATACTGGTGTATTTTCGTGTGACAAGTAAATTTATTACATTTGTATCCGAGAAGGACGTGGAATTTTAAGTCTGGATATACTAATTTATACATATTTGCTTGTGTTTATGAAAAAAGGAAGATTATTTTTGAGCCTATTGGCTTGTTGTGTGTTACTTGGGGTAAAAAGTGGAAATGCTCAGTCGTGGAAAGATATTTTGAATTCTTCTGCGGTAAAGGATGTGGTGAATACGCTCACGGGAAACGTGATTAAGTTTTCTGATTTGCAAGGGAATTGGAATTACGTGGAACCCGCTTGTAAGATGACGAGCGATGACAAATTGAAAGAGGTGGGAGGGACGCTCATGTCTTCCGCCTTGGAAAAGAAAATCACGACGGTTTACACGAAAGCGGGCATCGTTCCCGGTAAGTTCTCGTACACGTTTAATAGTGACAGTACTTTCACGAATGTTATCGGGAAGAAGACGTTGAAGGGAACTTATTCTTTAGACGAGAAAAATAAGGTACTTGTATTGAGTTACAAGTTGGGAAATGCTTTCACCGTGAAGCGGACTGAAGTGCAACTGGCAAAATCGGGAGAGCAGATTTCGATGCTTTTTAATGTCGACGGGTTGATGAAGTTTGTTAAGGTGTTGTCGTCGATGATGAAAAAGTCCGATTCGTCTTCATCCTTGTCTTCTTTACTGGAAGGGTATGACGGGATGCTTCTGGGATTCGAGATGAAAAAATAAATTTGGAAATTTATTTGCGGAACTTTTCTCCACCTCGAGTATGTATGAGATAAAAAATAATACAGAGAGGAATACCAATGCCTCCGGTTAGGCTTAGATACGATAGATTAAAAATATCGGCGGCAAGAATAAATAACATGCAGAGAACAAGGGAAAGTATGAGTTTTCCTGTACTTTTACAAAGTGCTTTGGAATCATACTTTTCCTTTTCTTCTTTTGTCATTGTGTTATACCCGGCGATAAGGAACGCTCCTTTACCGCATAACAGTAAAATAGCGAGAATTAAAAAAATGGCAATAACACAAATCAAAACAATCATCTTTTTCTTGTTTTAAAATTCCGAGGTAAAGTGGAATATTAACTTTTTATAATTGCTTTGTGCCATTTGGAGCATGTATTGCGATTCGGCAAGAAACACGTCCCGTCCCCATTTATCCTTGGCAAGATACTGTGCTTTATGAAGCTTGAAATCTTCCAGTTCCTTGTCGTCCAATGCTTCAATCCAGCAAGCCTTGTAGAGGTTGATCGGTTCCCAGCGACAAGCCGCACTATACTCGTGAAGCAAACGATATTCGATGACTTCAAACTGAAGGGCACCCACTGTTCCGATGATCTTCCGGTTGTTGAACTGGTTGGTGAAAAGCTGGGCGACACCTTCATCCATGAGCTGGTCGATACCCTTTGCCAGTTGTTTCGATTTCATGGGGTCGGCGTTCTCGATATACTTGAATAATTCCGGCGAGAAGCTGGGTATTCCCTTGAAGTGTAGTTTCTCCCCTTCCGTGAGGGTATCACCGATTTTGAAGTTTCCCGTGTCATGCAACCCGACGATGTCACCGGGGTAAGCCTCGTCGATAATGGATTTCTTGGAAGCCATGAATGCCGTGGGCGTAGAGAATTTAAGGTTTTTACCCAGTCCCACGTGGAGGTAGTTCGTGTTGCGCTTGAACGTGCCGGAACATACTTTCACGAAGGCGATACGGTCCCGGTGGTTCGGGTCCATGTTGGCGTGGATTTTGAAGACGAAACCGGTAAATTTCTCTTCTTCCGGCGACACGATACGTTCCTCTGTTTCACGCGGGAGGGGTGTAGGTGCTATTTCGATAAAACAATCCAGCATTTCGCGGATACCGAAATTGTTCAAGGCAGAACCGAAAAACACGGGTGCCAGTTGCCCTTGCAGGTAGGCTTCCCTGTCTGCGGCGGGGTAGACTTCACGCACAAGTTCCAAATCTTCACGCAGTTTGGAGGCTGATCTTTCACCGATATGGCTATCCAGTTCATCGGAATCTATATCGTTAATTTCAATCCCGTCTTGTATGGTCTGCACGCTGGCGGAGTAAAGGCACAAGTTTTCTTTGTGTATATTGTATATACCCTTGAAGACGTCTCCGTTGCCGATAGGCCAGCTCAGAGGGGTTACCTGAATTTGAAGTTCTTTTTCTATTTCATCCAACAGGTCGAACGGGTCCTGTCCCGGGCGGTCGAGTTTGTTGATAAACACGATGACCGGGGTTTTACGCATCCGGCATACTTGCATGAGTTTGCGGGTTTGGCTCTCGACACCTTTGGCGGAGTCAATCACGATAATTACGCTGTCGCAAGCCGTCAGTACCCGGAAAGTATCTTCGGCGAAATCTTGATGGCCGGGAGTGTCAAGAATATTGATTTTAACGTCTTTGTATTCAAAACCCATAACGGATGTGGCAACCGAGATTCCTCTCTGGCGTTCTATTTCCATGAAGTCGGAAGTTGCCGTTTTCTTAATCTTGTTTGATTTTACGGCACCCGCTATATGGATAGCACCCCCGAATAACAATAGTTTTTCCGTTAATGTAGTTTTACCCGCGTCCGGGTGGCTGACAATACCGAATGTTCGTCTTTTTAAAATCTCTTCCTTGAAACCCATTTGTCTTGATGATTTTAGATTTTATTTTTGCGGGTGCAAAGATAGAAATAAATTTTAAATTTATACCCGGGGTGCGTGGGGAGATGAGGTAAGTTTCTGGCGTGTTCAATAATCTTCTTGTTATTATTTGTATTGATATAATGTATCTCGTAGTTATCAAATTTTATTCAATTTCAATTAATTTTCTATTATTCTACCTTTGGAATAGGGGATGAATAGGAGTTGAATGGGAGTTGAATAGGAGATGATATAAACCAACTACAAATGATATTTATATTTTGTATATCTTATATGGCTTATTTTAACTTAAATACCGGAGAAAAAGGATACTTGCATTCACTCGTTTGTCTCGGGAAGAGATAGGGTGCTCTTGAAGGGACGAACTTTTTGTCGTGGAATTTAACTTTTGTCTTTTAAAATCGTAGTTTTGTAAAACTAAAATGGAAGATATGGAAAAGTATATAGGAGCACACGTGAGTGCATCGGG
>NZ_CAUFYA010000062.1:0-22403 GCF_959596855.1 uncultured Butyricimonas sp. | reverse complement strand
GCGGCAGTGGCTTTCTCCATGTTCAACTCCACCCGTGTCTTTTTCCCGATCAATTCAATCACACCGTCCCCCACGTCTTTCACGATAAACTCGAAATCTCCCTCCAGACCGAACCCTTTATTACCGTCCCGGACGGGAGACGCATACCCCGGGTTCGCCAGACGGTGTATCGGACTGTACGAGTCGAACGTCAGCACCAGCCCCTCCGAGAGATTAAGATTGTAAGAATAATCCCCCACCTCCGTCTCGAAATCACTCGTCATTTCCACCCGGTTTTTCTCCTTGAACCGGAACAGGAAAGTAAAACCGCCATAACTCCCTTTCTGGGGATAATAAACAAACTTCCACCCGTCGGCAGCCCCTCTCAAGGCTGTTTCACATTCCGTCCGAAAAGCCTCTATCCGCTCGCTCGGCAACTCGGAAAACACGTACTCATCATCGTCCGAACAAGCTGTCGCCAGCAACATACCGGCAATCATACATAGATATATCAATTTTTTCATACTCATCAAGGATTAACAATTACACCATTCACCACGTCATTCAAAGCCTGCTCGCATCTCGCCTGTAAAGCGTATAAATCAACATTCCAGTTATCCCGGTAATATACGACCACCATTTCCACCTTCTGTTTCAACTTATCCTTCGCCTCCTGCGAGGAAGGCAAATCCAACATGGCCTCCCAATCCTCCACGCTGTTGGAAAGCATAAACCCTACAATCTCCGCGAAATCCTCTCCCGGTTCACTCATCGCGTAACCGGAAAGAAATCCTTGGTCATAAGCATCCTGATCTTTAATTTTATCCCACTCTTCCACGTAATTGGGCGTGATCGTTTCAAACTCTTTCGGGTACTCGATCGTCTGTGCCGCAATATGGGCAAACTCGTGGTGTACGGTCTTCATGTACCGTTTCAGACGAGTCGCGTTCGTCCGGTCGTACTGGTCTACTTCAAAAATCACGATTTTACGTCCTCCCTCGGCAGTACCCTTGGTCACCGTTCCGCTACTCGTGTAGCGCGAAGAACCGATAAACAACAATTGTTTCGGCGATACGCTCTTGAAAAAGGTTGCTCCGCCGACCTCCATGTAAGGTTCACACCAGATATTCAGCAACACATTTGCCAATCCTTTCGCGTTCTCCTCCTTGGGCGGAGTAAGATTATACCCCATACTGGTCTCGACATCCTTCCACTTGTAAATCACCTCTATGTTATAAGGATCCACAAATTTCTCCTGCAACCAAAGGTCCAACTCTGTCAACTCATCACCGGAAGTATCAAAAATAGAGGGTCCCAGATCATCATCGGAACATGCCGTCGCGAAAGCCAGTAACACGAACAACAACAAGCTAAATATATACTTTTTCATAATCTACTGTTTTTAAATTAATACACTACCGGGGATTAGCCTCTACCCCGAAAGCCTGCGCCTCGGACGGGATCTGTATGGCTCGTCGTAAATCATCTCCCGTGAGCGTGATTGCCGGTTCGCCGGAAACCTCGAACGTGTGAACCACGGGTAAATGAAAACGCTTGATATCGAACCAGCGCAAACCTTCCTGCATAAATTCTTTCCTTCTCCAATCGACCACACACTTCAACATGGACATCTGGTCTTCGGATATCGTACCGGAATAAAAAGGCTGCAGATCGGGATACGCTTCCTGACCGTCGTAAAAAGCCTTAATCTTAGCCAAGTCCACCTTGTAAGGGGTAAAATCGGCATGCGCATCATCATTGTTCACCCGAACCCGTTCTCCAAGATACAAGTTGATATCCTCCAAGGCCAGATCAAACTGATTCTTCATGATATACGCTTCAGCACGGTTCAACAAAGCCTCTTCACTCGATAAAAGAGTGGAAACCGCATATCCAACCCCTGTACTAGCACCGATTGTCGTTCGAATAAACAACTCATCAAACTTATACATACGGGCACAACCAGCTGAATTAGTCGAGATTACAAAAAATGTAGCATATGTCCCGGTCACCGGACTACCTGTCACGTTTTTATCCATGAACAAAGAAGCATGTTCATTCTTCTTCATGCCATAATGCAAACTAAAAGACTGTGCATCCCTCGCCCACCAACTTTTGGCAGATATCATTAGGAATGGCGACGGTTGGTCTACTTTAAAGTATTTCGAAGCATACGCGTCCTTGTCCCCCCATCGCCCGTTCGCTTGAGCGGGATTCCTCAAATCGCGTAACTTGCTTTTCGGACTGTTCCCCAACGCAGCCGTCGCATGCACGATAACACTATCCCATTCCGCCTTATACTGGTAAAAACGAGCCGCAAAAGCGTGAGCCGCCGCCTTCGTGAAATGATACTTCGGCACCTCGTACGATTGATCCTGCAACAAAGGCAACCCCGCTTGCAAATCCTCCTCGATCAGATCATACACCTCTTTCAAACTATTCCGTTTATAATGCACGATTGCTTCCGTTTCCGGTTTCACGCAATACGGGATTCCCAACATCCGTCCCGCCTTATCCGGATCATAATGCTCCGCGAAAAGATTCACCAGAAGAAAATGACAGAATGCCCTGCACACCAACGCTTCACCCTTGATGGCAGCGTACTCCTTCGTGTCCTCTTCATTTTCCAGCGCTTCCAGCACGATATTGGCAGCCGCTATAGACTCGTAATAATTTGTCCACACGTAAACGGGATTATCCGTTCCCGTTTCCGTCCCCTCCTCCCACATGTACATCTGCCTATTCAACGTGGCACGGCTATGCGTTCCGGTTACGAGACGCTCCGCAACATTGTCACTCATCACCTCGCACACGTGATAATAATGTGCCCTCGGGTACGCCGACACCAGCAACTCCTTCATCGCCTCGGGACTGTCCAATTCAGTACGGTTATCCGGGGTCACATCCAGAAACGAGTTACACGCCGTTGCTGACAAGGCTAACATCCCGACCGTTAATATTTTATATGCTTTCATCTTATCTATTTTAACGATTTACCAATCTTTTCATCAAAATCCCACTCTCAGGGAGAACGTCACTTGCCGAGGGACAGGCAGCGCCACACCGCCCGAACGGAAGAACTCCGGATCCTGCCCGTGCAATTTCTTATCACTGTACAACAACGCCACGTTGGACATGATACACTTCAACGACATCGAACTCAATCCGATATTTCTCACCCATTTATCATCGAATTTATACGTCAGGCTGATATCCTTCAACCGGATAAAAGAGCCGTCGGCAATCCGTTCCGTGGAATAATTATAAGCATTATAAACTTTCTTATACTCACTGTTCTTCCGCTCATTCTGGCGAACGGAAAGAATAGCGGGTACCGATGTAATATTCTCGTCGCCCGGAATCATCCACCGGTCGAGAAAATCTTTCGGCATAGCCGACAAATCATTATACTCGCTCTTGAAATAATCGTGTAACCGCACCTTGTTCCCGAACTGATAATTCAAGAAAACGGCAAAAGAGAAATTCCCGTACTTGAACGTGTTTTCAAAACCACCTGTGATCTTCGGGTCTACCGGTCCCTCATATTTCAAGAAGTCCAACTTATTTGTTTCTTGAAAATTAATATCACCAATACAAGGATTACCATCGGAATCCATCACCGTGGGAATACCTTCACTCGTCAACCCGAGGAAAGGAACAGAGAAAATAGCCCTCACCGGATATCCCTGTCGGGGAGCCCCCTCCGCCTTTACCAGATCCATCACGCGGGGACGGGACTCCAGATTCGTGATCTTATTCTTGTTATAAGAGAAAGTCCAGTTCGTCGTCCAACTAAAAGAAGAATATACCACATTCTTCGTGTTCAATGTAAATTCAACCCCGTGGGACCTCATATCCGCGTAGTTCGCACTCTTCGACTGCTGTCCGCCGATGCCGGAAACCCGTACTTTACCGATCAGATCGAATCCTTTTCTCCAGTAGAAATCGGCACTCAGGCTAACTCGGTTATCGAATACGCCCAAATCCATCCCCACGTTCGTCTCGTACTGCTTTTCCCATGTCAGATCCTTGTTTTCCAAGGCACCGATATAAATACTGTTCTCTTTTTCCTGCTGCGTCGGACGTTTTGTTACATCGTTATACAACACCACCCGCGAATTGCTCGACGGTCCCATGCTTGCCGTCAACCCGTAAGTGGCACGCAAAGTCAGGCGGGAAATCTTCTCCAGCGGTTCCATGAACGCCTCGTTCGATATATGCCATGCCCCGCTGACATTCCACGTCGGCAACCAACGGGCGGAAAGCGATTTCCCCAAACGGTTGGAACCGTCATAACGCCCCGTGGCATTGAAAACATACGTCCCGTTGTAACTATACCCCACCGTGGCAAAAAACGCCACGAAACGATCGAACTCCTCTTCCATGCCGTAATAAGACATTCCGGCTTCAATCTGTTGCTTCAACAAATCGGGGTCAAGAAAAGGTACACCCCCGCGATCCCACTGGTAACCGAATCCCTGATTACTGGATTTCGTGCGGTTCGTGTAACGCAATTCCTCCCCTCCCATCACGTTCAACGTGTGTATTCCTTCATTAAAAGAAGTGTTATAATTCACCATTACCCGTTGGTAATAATTCAGCATCGAATTTTCACTCCGGTTATAAAGTCCCCCCTTGGGCATCACCACCTTGGCAGGATATCCCGGCATATCCGGGTCCTCGTACAAAAGCTTGTTCCCGTCCCGAATCGTGGCATCGCCTGCCGCCCGGTAAGCCTCCGCCGCGTTGGAATTATCATACACCCGGTGTTCCCGTGTCGTCTTCACGTAACGAACAGCCCCCAGCACTTTCACGTCCAACCCTTTCAACGGCCGGAATTCCAATTCCGTCTGGAATTTCGTATCCAACATATCGATCTTCAACTTGTTCGTTTCCAACTCGTGCAGAATACTGAACGGGGCATAATTCATCGTGTAATACTCGTAATTACCGTCATCGTCATAAGCCCGCAATGTCCGGCTCGTGTTCAACGCGTAACTGAAAGGGTTGATATCGAAATCACGTTCCACCTCCCCGCTAACGGCATTCGTTCTACGGCTGTTCGTACCCGGTGCATCCTGCATACGCAGTGAACCATTCGTCAACAGATTCACGGTCAACCATTTCTTTATATCAAAAGAAGCATTCATATTCGCCGTGTACCGTTCCACCTTATCCGCTACCGACCAACCGGCATCGTTGAAATAACTCATGGAAGCGTAGAAACGGGATTTATCCGTACCGGAAGACAAACTCACGGAATGCACCTGTTGCAAAGAATTACGGAAAAGAACATCAAACCAGTCCGTGTTCGCCATTTCATACTTTTGCAGGAAAGCGTTCTTCGCTTGTCGTGTATTCTTCAAGCCGAACTTCCCGCTCGTTTCATCGTACATGGAAATCATATCCGCCATCTTCTTGTAAACACCGCCATTTTTCTTCCGGGACACGTCCGCATAATTCAACCACCCTTTCTCCTCCATCTCCTTGTACACCATCATCTGCTCCTGCGAGTTCATCAAATTATATTGCTCGTAATCCGGCTTCATCCGTATCGTGAACTCCCCACTATAATTCACCTTCATCGTTCCCTTCTTCCCTCTTTTCGTCGTGATCACCACCACGCCGTTCATCGCCCGCGCCCCGTACAACGCTGTCGCCGAAGCATCCTTCAATATCTGGAAACTCTCGATATCGTCGGCATTCAAACCCGCTATGGCTGAACTGATCAGGGTCTCCGAGTCGCCCGAGGATAAATCGTCGGCAGAAAGCTCCACCACGTCCTCCAGCACCAGACCGTCTATCACCCACAACGGTTTCTGGTTACCGTTGATAGAAGAAGCACCGCGTACCCTCAACTTCGGGGATGCCCCGAAAGTACCCGAAACATTCTGTATCTGCACCCCGGCAGCTTTTCCTTGCAGCATACGGCTGATATCATTCGATCCTTCCACCATTACATCTTCCGCCTTCACGATGGCTGCCGCTCCCGTGAACAACTTGCGGTCGATTCTCTGGTATCCCGTCACAACCACCTCCTCGATGCTCTTCAATTCCTCTTTCAACACCACCCGTTTCAACGCCGTCGTGTCGGAAGCCGCTATCAACCGCGTCACGTAACCCACGAAAGAAAATTCCAGCATGGTTTTCGGATCGGTTACCTTCACCGTAAACTTCCCGTCCGCGTCCGTCACCGTTCCCCGCACAACACCCTGCCCGTCGGTACCGTTCTCTTTCACCTTTACCGTCGCTCCCGGCAAAGGCTCGCCTTCCTCGTCCACGACCTTCCCTTTCACCGTGATCTCTTTCTTTACCTTCTCGTCCGCACCAAACAGGATAATCGTGTTGTCCTTGATCCGGAACGAAATCCCCGTACCCTTCAGGCAAGCCTCCAACACCGTTTCAATAGCCGACTGCTTCACGTGCAGGGTAATATTCTTCACCCCCATGATCATGCCATCGTTAAAGAAAAAGGTAAAATCCGACTGGCGCTTCACCTGCTCCATGAATTGTGCGAAACTCCCGTTATCCAAGCTAATATCCAGCTTGACCTGTTGCGCGTGTACCGATCCGAAAGACTGGTACACCGTGAACAAGAGGAGTAGCATTGTTACTTTCATAATTCTGCACATTTTTTTTAATGACCCGTTTTTAGGAGGGTCATATTCTCCATTTTTTTTCATACCTTTGTTTCGTTTAAGTTATTATTGCTGATTAACTTACTCTTGAAGCAAACCGCGTGCCCGCGCAGTTTGCTTCTTTTCTATTTATTTTAATACAATTACAATCCTGTCCTTCACTTGAAAGTGAGCGGTCCGGGTAGATTCGATTACCTCCAGAATCTCCGTGAAATCCTCGTACTTCTTCACCTCACCCGTGAACGTGACATCCTTCAACGACTCTTCACTGAACACGACATCCACGTTATACCAACGTGCCAAGCGGCGCAACATATCCTCCAGTCGCACGCTCTTGAACACCAACCGCCCCTTCATCCATGCCGTGTAGATTTCCGTATCCACTTCCCGTTTTGTTATTTTATTCCCGACCAGACAAGCCTGTTCACCGGGTTCCAAGCGCACCCGTTCCTTCGTCCCTTTCACTTTTATCCCCACGGATCCCTTCACGAGTGTTGTCGTGATCTCCCGCTCGTCCTTGTACGCCAGAATATTAAATTCAGTACCGTAAACCCGTATTTCCGCACTCTCCGTTTGTACCTCGAAGCGTTTCTCCGGATCGCAGCTCACGTCAAAGTAAGCCTCCCCCTCAAGATACACTTTCCGGTGCCTCCCGACGAACTCCTCCGGGAAGCGCAAACGACTCTCCGCATTCAACCACACCCGTGTTCCGTCACTCAATTCCAACGAGAACTCGGCGCCTCTCGGAACCGTGATCGTGTTGAACCGTTCTTTCTGCCTCATCGTGCTACCATCCACTTTATACTTGATAATACCGGAGTCCTGCTTTATCGTCACCCTGTCACCCCGGGCAATATGCCGGGAGGACTCCGGCGTCAATTCCACGACCTTGCCGTCAGCCAGTTGAAGAATCGCCTTACTCTCCCCCGCAGGAAGTTCCACCCGAGCCTCTAACCGCGGTTCTGCCGGCAGTACGCCTCGCCCCGGACGGATGTAGAAATAAAAAACAACTGCCAACGGCAATAATATAGCGGCGGCATAACCGACAACACGTGTTACCCGACGCCGTCGAACGGAGCGCTCCAACTGTTTTTTCCGATTTAACAACTCTTCCAAAGGCTCTTTCCGGTTAATCCGCCCGTAGGCCCGCACTTTCTCCGAGAGCATCTTCTCCCCGACAAGCCTGTCAAACAACTCCTTATTCTCCGGAGATACCTCTACCCACTTTTCCAACCATAACTTCTCCGCATCGGTCAACTCCCCCAGTATACACCGGGAAATCATCTCCGACACGCGAAAAACTTCATCTGCCCTGTTCATATTTCTATAATTACGTTTCTATAGAAGAAACACCTCAGGAAATAAAACGGGGGGATGAAAATCAAAAAAAATAAAAGAAATTTACAAACTTATTAGAAATCAAAGAAAAACATACACGAACATACCCATTCCCAACGCCTGCAAACGGGCTCCCAGCCGTTTCTTCCCCTCCTTCTTGTACTCTTTCGCCGTATCGAGCGCTATTCCCATCCGCTCCGCCACTTCCGATATCTTGTACCCTTCCAGTGAAAGCATCATCACGTTCCTGTATTGTTGCGGCAACTCCTCTACCACGTGCATTACCCGCACGTACACGTCTTCCTCCATCACCCTGTCCCAAAAAAGATCCACATCGTCAAATTCCCGTATAACCATCGCCTCGTATTCCTCCCTCACCCGTTCGTGCCGGAGATAATTGAAACACCTGTTTTTCACCGAATTATAAAGATAGACTTTCAACGCAATCATGTTCTCGAAACGCTTCTTCTGCCCCAGCATCGAAATAAAAAACTCTTGAACCACATCCTTTGCCGCCTCCTCGTCCCGAATATACTTCCCGGCAAAAAGCACCATCGGAACATAAAACTGCTCGTACAATATCGTATAAGCCATGTCATCTTCCTTGGCTAAATGTTCTAATAATATTTTTTGCTCATTCTGCATGATCCCTCTTTCAAACACTCGGTTAACAATAAAATATCCGCCATAAACACACGCTCAAATTTCGAAACCAAATTTAAGAAAAATAACTCATACTCTCCAAACAAAGTTTCCTTTTTTGTCCTATATCCGGATTTATTTACCGTCACTTCAAGATACACGTACCCGTGGTTCCCCCGTGGGAACTCCAGACCAGATCCTGACTAAGTCCTGACCAAGTCCTGTATACACAGGAGTTAGTCAGGACTTGGTCAGGAGTTAGTCAATACCTGATAGCCGGGAAACACCCGAAGAACTCCCGTTGAGATAAGGGAGTAATAAGGGAACAAAGACGTTTCACCTTCGATACAAAGACGTTTCAAAGACGTTCACGAACGTAAATGAATGGTCTTTGACTGGAGAGTGAAAAGGATGTGAAAAATGATTACCCCGGTTATAGTATCTGATTACACGAGCAAGTAAAGCGTATATGCCGCATAAATGGCAAACAACACGATTCCCTCCCCCCGTCCGATACGGAAACCCGTGCGCATAAAAGGCAAAAGGAGTAAGGAAGAACCCACCATAACCCCCATGTCCAGCCAATTGATCTGGTTCGTTTCCACGGGAGCGATAGTTGCAGTCAATCCAAGTACCGCCAGTAAATTGAAAATATTCGAACCGACCACGTTGCCGATAGCTATATCCGTCCGCCCCTTGACAGCTGCCACCACGGAAGTTGCCAACTCCGGCATACTCGTGCCTGCCGCCACGATCGTCAACCCGATGACCGCCTCACTCCAACCCAAGGTTTTCGCGATAACCACGGCATTATCCACGAGTAATCCCGATCCCCAGACAAGCAATCCCAACCCCGCGACCATAAACACGATATCCAACACCCAACTCTTTGTCGGTCGAATCTCTTCATCGGTTTCAGCCACTTCACCCCGTTTCGCCTTGTAAATACAATACACCATATACGCGCAAATCCCGGCAAAAAACAATATTCCCGCCCATCGGGCAAATACCCCGTTACGGAAAATGACAACGAACAGAACCGTCGCCAATAACATCACCGGCATATCGAACCGGATCAACCGAGGATTTACCCGCAAGGGATAAATCATCGCCGAAATACCGAGTATCACGCATATATTGAAAATATTCGATCCCATGACGTTCCCCACGGCAATCCCCGGCGTCCCGTCCAACGCGGACTGCACGCTCACGAGTAATTCCGGAGCACTCGTCCCGAACGCCACGACAGTCAATCCCACCACCAGCGGTGAAATTCCCAAACGAACGGCAAGCGAAGAACTCCCTTTCACCAAAAAGTCCGCCCCGAAATAAAGCACCGCGAGCGAAGCAACTACAAGAAGAACCGGTACAAGCATAAAAGCTAAAAGTTAAAAGTTAAAAACTAAAAGTTCGTGTTCACGGAACAATTATTCATCGTTATTCGTACTTTTGAAGTTTCAAAAATAGAAATAAATTTACACTATCAGCTCTTAACTTTTAGTTTTTAGCTTTTAGTTTTTAACTCTATCGGCATGTTAAAGCATTTCAAGGAATTACTCAACACGGCAAAGCATACCCCGAAACTGGGGGGACTGGAAATATTCAAGTATATCGGACCGGGGCTACTCGTCACCGTGGGATTTATCGATCCCGGTAACTGGGCGTCCAATCTTGCCGCGGGAGCTGAATTCGGTTATGCCTTATTGTGGATGGTTACACTCTCGACAGTCATGCTTATCGTCCTGCAACACAACGTGGCGCACCTCGGGATTGCCTCCGGATTGTGCCTTTCGGAAGCCGCCAGCGAACACTTGAAGCCCCGCTATGCCAAAGGCATTCTCTATTCCGCCATGCTCGCCTCCATATCCACCTCGCTCGCCGAGATTCTGGGCGGTGCCATTGCCTTGCAAATGCTGTTCGATATTCCCGTACGTGCCGGCTCCTTACTCGTATTGGTGTTCGTGGTAATTATGCTTTTCACGAATACTTACCGGGTGATCGAGAAATGGATCATCGCTTTCGTGTCAATCATAGGCTTGTCATTCATATACGAACTTTCACTGGTAGACATTGACTGGAACGAGGCACTTCCCGCGTGGGTAACGCCCGCTTTCCCCGAAGGCTCCATGGTCGTGATCATGAGCGTGCTCGGTGCCGTGGTTATGCCTCACAATCTCTTCCTGCACTCGGAAATTATCCAGAGCCGACAATGGAACATACAGGACGATAAAATCATCAAGAAACAACTGCGTTACGAGTATGCCGACACGATACTCTCCATGGTCATCGGTTGGGCAATCAACAGCGCCATGATACTGCTTGCCGCCGCCACGTTTTTCCGTAGCGGAACTCCCGTCACGGAGTTAGAGCAAGCCAACTCATTACTCACGCCGCTGTTGGGTAATAACGCCGCCCTAATCTTTGCCGTGGCACTTCTGTTTGCCGGAATTTCCTCAACCATCACTTCCGGCATGGCGGCAGGCTCTATCTTCGCCGGCATATACAAGGAGCCTTATGATATTAAAGACAGTCACTCCAAAATCGGCGTACTGTCTTCCCTTATTCTCGCCTTTGCACTAATCATGTTAATATCCAACCCGTTCCAAGGACTGATTTACTCGCAAATGGCTCTTAGCGTACAACTCCCGATCACGATCTTCACGCAGGTACACCTTACCTCGTCCTCCAAGGTCATGGGAAAATACAAAAACTCCACTTACACGAAATGGCTGCTGTACGTCATCGGGGGAATCGTCACGGCATTGAACGTGATGCTGTTACTCAGCTTCTTCTAAAAGTTCCTTTAAAGAAAAGGCTGTAATCCAACTCCCCCTCTGTTTATAGAGGGAGTACCCCGAAGGGGGGAGGGAGTTCTTTTCACTATATTCAAAAACTCCTCCGGCACTCCGTGCCACCTCCTCTATAAACAGAGGAGGAGCTGGAATACAGTCTTCAACGCTAGAGAAGCAACCTGTAACCTGCAACTTGCCGCAGGCAACTCTTAAATCTCAAATTAAAATCTCATCAGCTCCTCAGGTACCCGTACCAACTCCTCCCCCCGCAACTCTTTCGCCAGAATCTTTCCGTCAGGGCTGACCAGAATAATGTGCGGGATACCCTTGATGCAGTAACGCTCCATCACATCATCTCCTTTTTCCAACATCAAGTGTTCCCAATAACTACCATCCTCGTGAATAGCCTCGATCCATTTATCCTTATACCTGTCGGAAGAAACACCTAATATCTTGAAATTCTTTCCCTTGAACTGTTTCAAGGCTTTCAGTAAAGCCGGAGTTTCTTCCCTACACCAATGGCAATAAGAATTCCAGAAATCAACCAACACGTAATTCCCCCGGAAATCACTCAATTTCACCGGATTGCCCAAAGTATCCAGACCTACAATTTCGGGAGCCTCGTGACCAATGGCGCAATTTTCGTACAAGTCCAACTTCTGTCCCATCTTGGGCAGATAAGAAGTATTCTTCGCATCTTTCCCGAAACTATCAATATACGCTTTTTCCGATACGATCGATTCTAACGTCGGGAAATCCTTACGCTGAAACACGTTATAATAATAAAGATACATCCCGAAAGGGTTCTCCATATTCTTCTGAACGTATTCTTTTACCAATTCCCGTTCTCTCTCGCTTCCCTCGTCATAATAAGGTTCCGATTCTTCTTTTATCCGTTTCATTTCTTCCCGGTTTCCTGCTTCCCTCGCTTTATAAAAGAGCGCGTTCAACGAATCTTTGATTGCCCCGAAAGTTTCGGCATACATACGTTTTTTAAACTCCCGGTATTTCTTGTCTAACGGAGAACCTTCCACAGACCAATCGATCTGTTCTTCCGAAATCGACTCGGGTTTCAATTTGATTTTGTTCCCGTCCAAGAAGAAATAACCGCCATGCCAAGGGGTATCCCCGATAAAATATAACTCCGGTCGGGCATCCTTCACGACAAAAGTAAATTGTCCGTTCTTCACCTCGGCAGAATCAATCACTTGATGTATACCCCGGTATTCATGCACAACCTCGCACAAGTATATCTTGTTAATATCCAAAGTTCCCGTATTCCCGGTTATCGTTCTCTGCCCGAAAACATAAACAGAGAAAATACATAATATCAATACAACAATCCCTTTTCTCATTTTACACGCTTTTATTATTTCAAAACAGCATCCAGCAAAGCGGTAATACCCTCTTCCGACGGACGGGGAGCATAAGCATTCACGATCTTAAAATCCTTGTCAATCAATATAAAACGAGGTATATACATGATACACCACTCGTCCTTCAACGCTTGATCATGTGATATATACTGCGGTAAATCCTTGTGATGATTTTTCAAGTAAGACAACCACGTGGATTGACGTGCATCCGTGGAAACCGGGATAAACACGATATCTTTCCCCTCGTACTTTTTACTCAAAGCCTCGAACGCGGGAGATTCCTGTATGCAAGGTCCGCACCATGTCGCCCAGAAATCGAGATAGATAGCTTTTCCCCGGAAATCACTCAATTGTTTCGTGTTGCCGTCAACATCCTCGATGACAATATCAATGGCCGGCTGTCCTTCTACCAATTTTCCCGCCTGCCCGGCCTTATATTTTACTTCCGTGGCGATATCCCGATTCTTAGAGCGAGCGATAAAGTCATTCGCTTGTCCCACGGTTTCGGGCGTCACTTCCCGGCGCAAACTCTCTACTTTTTCATAAGCCTCGTAAAGCTCTCCGGTTCTCTCCGGCAACACGATACCCTCGAACCATCCGAATTTATCCCCGTTAGCATAAGAAAGTACATCTCTCACGACGGCCACATTCAATAATAGGGTATCGGTCAAATCCTTGTACATCCGGTTCAATTCCGGTGTAATGGTCGCGAAATGCGCGTTCTGCATTTTCTCCAACTGCTCCTGTATCGCTTTTTGTTCCTCCGGGGTTGCTTTTTGGAAAGCTTGCCAATCCAGACGGTATTCTTTCCCGTAAGAAGCGTAACTGATATAACTATTCACAACGTCCGCGACAATCCGGGCATTCTCCATTCTCTTGAAATCCGGGGATACGTTCTTCAGGTTCTCCAACTCCGTTTTCCGAACAGCGGCAAGACTATCCACCAGAAGTTTCGTTGTCGGGAAATCCGTTCTCACGTTAGAACCGCCTTCCAGAAAAGAACCGCCTTTCGGGAACAATCTCTTCTTCATGTAATTGTTCGCCTCTGCCCCCACACCCTTAAACGTAGCCTCTTTATTACTTTCGGTAATATAAACTTCCATATCATCGCCGGGCGTCAGGTAAAGCGTGTTACGGCTTATCGAGAAATACTCCGGTTTCTTCAACTCGATCACCGTATCGAACATCCCGTTTTCATCCGTGTGCAAAATAATATCCCGACTATCCCCAATCATGGATGCCGTTCCGTTATAACGCATCACTTCCGAAGGTGTCATTCCCTTCAATTGTCCCTTCAAATGAACGGTAGTCTTTTCTTCCTTGCAGGAAAAACAAATAACCACCATGATAAATAAATATACAATACTTTTCATCCTGTTTCAATTTTAATACGTGGTAAAGGAAGAGCTGAACTACTCACCCTCTTTGGGATGTGTCGCCAGCTCCTCCCCCCATAAATTCTATCTCTCGTTAGGCTCCATGTTCGGATTAAAACTCAACACCTTGGGCGGTATCGGGAAAATATACCTCGGACTATTCGCTTCCAACGTGTAAGTCTGTCCGTTTGCCACGTGCGTTATCGTCTTCGCGTAACGAGGCTCCCGATTCAATCGCTTCAAGTCAATCACCCGGGTACATCCCAACATACACATTTCCTTTCTTCTCTCGGTCAACACCTTATCCAAAGCCTCTTCATTCGTTGCCGCACTTTGTGACTGATACCCGACAATCCGGTACTCCAACAATTGATCCAGATAAAGCATTGCCTGATCTTTACTTCCCACCCGGGCTTCGCACTCCGCCGCGATCAAAATAACTTCCGGCACAGACATCGCCATGTTAGCGTAAATATACGGTAACCACAAATAATTATCGTAATTCACCCCCCAAGCATAGTTGGAGAAGAAAAGCTTAAACCGCATATCATTATCGTGATCGTACAAAGCCACCAGTTCGTCGGAACCGAAAGCCGTACCTGAAAAACCAAATGTCCACGGGGCTAAACGGATATAAATATTCTCCGGATTATCCGCGCCATAAGGAACATCTATACGACCGATACTTTTTTCCGGGTCAACCACAGAATAATTCTTCAAATCGAGTAAAGAACTATTCTCTGCCAAAGACTGTTTGGCATATTTCAACGCCTCGTTATAATCTCCCATATATAAATACATCCGCGCCAACATACCCAATCCCACGGGTTTGGAAGCCCGGTAGGCTGTCTTCTGTTTATCCGGCAAATAAAGAGCTGCCGTGTCCAAGTCTGTCAATATCTGATCGTACACTTGCTGTACGGTTGCCCTCTCCAAATTGGACTTATTAATATTCTTGTCCAGCATCAACGGTACTCCCGGATCAGTAGCGGCTGTATTCTTGTTATAATGATTCGCGTACGCGTTTACCAAGGTTAAATATTCAAATGCCCGTCCCAACAAAGCCTCTGCACGTAGGGAACGTTTTTTATCCAACGTGACATCTTCCACGTTCATCACATCCTCAATGATTGTATTGTAATAATAGATGCGATTATACGAATATTCCCACAACCCATCTCTCTCCGCATCCCCGAATATCTCCGCTTGAAACGTGTATAAATTCCGATCAGGTACTTCCAAATCATTGAAATTAACATCCCCGTCGTCCGGCAAATACACGTCGTCTGTCATAAAATTCGGGTATGAGTCGGAAGCCTTCAACAATTGGGCATAATTGATCAATTTCTCGTAATCCTCGTAATTTTTCGGAATAACAATTCCTTTCGGTTGGAGATCCAAAAAACTGTCACACGAGATAAAACATCCCGTAAGACACAATAATAATAAATATATCTTGTTTTTCATAATGCTTAATACTTTAGAAAGTTACTGATACACCTAACGTACAAGTTGTCGGGACAGGCAAAGTTCTGGCACCCCAACCATAACCGGTGGTCGTGTATGCCTCCGGATCAAGGTCGCTATTGTTAGCCACCCAGCGCCATAAATTACTAACCTGACAATTCACGGACATACTTTCCAGACTAAACTTCCGAATCCACTCTCTCGGTAAATCGTAAGACAAAGTCACATCACGCAATTTGATATAATCTCCTTTGATAACATGCGTGTCAAGTGCATACCATACTTGCTTCATCGTGTAGGAAGCACTCCTGTTCATGGCAGGCGCAATACCCTTGATATTCTCGTCTCCCGGTTTCCGCCAATGGTTCATTGCTTTTTTAGAGATATTACTTGTTACACTACCCGTCAAGTAAGGAGATATCTCATCTCTCAACACGTGTCCGCCATTATATATAAACATAAACGACAAACTCCAACCTTTGTATCTAAATCTATTAATCAACGAAGCCGTGTAAGGTGGACGCATCGTTCCCGAATACTCCAATTCCTCGATCGACCCAACATTTGAGACCTTCTTACCATCCTTATCATACACTAACGGAGCTCCGTTTTCCGGGTCAAGTCCCGCGGACTGGTAACTGAACAAACTGTACATCGGTCGTCCCTTCGTGTGTACTACTCCTTGCACGTAAGAAAATACAGTAGTACCACTATGTTTCATCTTGGTTATTTTATTTTTATTGTACGAGAAATTCAAATTAGTCCGCCACTCAAAATCGGGTTTTGAAATATTAATACTTCCCAATGCCACTTCAATACCCTTATTATTCAAACTACCGTAATTCACCTTCAAACTACTCCATCCTAACGTCGGGTCCGTATCTCGATTTCCTAACAAATCCGTACTCTTGCGAATATAGTAATCTATCGTTCCGTTCAAACGGGTATTAAACATCGTGAAATCCACTCCGATATTTGTGACAGCCGTCTTTTCCCAACGCAATTCCGGGTTAGGCGGACTCGTGATGTTAGCACTAAAATCCCCCGTCCAATTGTTATAACCGTAATCCTCCACAGTCAAATAAGGTCCGGTTTCTTTCGATACATTACCGTTTATACCGTAAGTTAAACGTAAATTCAAACGATTGATCCATTTTACATTACTCATAAATTCCTCCGACGCCATAAACCAACTGGCACCCACCGACCACAACGGGCGATATTGGTATTTCGGGTCCGTACCAAATAAATTGGATTGATCCACACGAATACTCCCGTTAATAGAATAACGATTATTATACGTGTAAGAAGCATTACCGTAAAAAGAAACGTAACGGTCCTCGTCCTGCGAGAAATAATTCCAATCCCAATCAACCCAATTATAAGAACCGGAAAGAGCCTCCGTTCCGCTTATCGGACTCATTTCATTAGGGTTAACCGGTTTATAACTAAGACTGTGATCGTCATATCCCATCTTGTAAACACTTGTCTTTGTATCTCGTATCAACCTACGTTCCGCACCTGCCAAGGCTGCCACACCATGCATTTCCTTAAACACCCGGTTAAAATTCACTTGACCTCTCATCGTGTAAGAGTAAATATCTTCTTCTATTTGTAACAGTTGTCCACCAGAAGGAATGTTCATGGTAACTTCTCCGGTTTGCTTGTCTACCGTGGATGCATCGTTCACCATATTCCTCACGTAGTAAGAATCTTTATCATACAACTGTCTATTTTTGATCTGTGTGTTCTCCGTCTGATACCTCAAATCCACTGTCAATCCTTCGATAATCTTCACGTTAAACCCTGCCTGCAAACGATAGTAAGACGATTTATCCTTGTAATGTTTACGCTCCAACTCTTCCAGCGGAACATATCTCTCGTTCAACAAACCAAGACTCTCCAAACGATCCAACTCGTAATCCGATTTACCTTTTCTCCATTCCCGGGGACTTCCGTCATCATTTCTCAACATCTGATAGGAAGATCCTCCCGTGTACAAGGACAACTCTGTATTACTCCGGGTTCCAGAACTACTTATATTGTCAAAACCGTTCTTTCCGCTATCCTTCGTGAAACTACCGATCACGCCAAAATCTGCCGATAACCAATCGAAGAACTTCACGTTTTCTTTCAACGTGAAACCGATTCTCTCGTCACTACGATTTTTCTCGTAAGGATTATTGCCGTAATAATTCAACGAAACCAAATAATTATTTTTCTCCGTTCCTCCCGTGAGCGACAGATTGTGCTGATGCGTGATCGCCGTTCTTAGAAATTGATCCTTAACTTGATTCTTGTTATTGGCATTCCGGTACACATCTAATTTTTGCTGCAACTCGGTTTCTCCGATTTGTCCCTGCTCCGCCATATACAACAACTCCGTCACCTCATTCAAAGCATTCCGCTTGTTCAAGTTAGCATAAGGAGTATGATAATACTCGAACCCTTCCACTTGTAAATCCACTAGTTGCGAACTATTCATCAATTTCAGGTAATCCAAATCCGGAAGCGGTTTGAACTTCACGCTACCATCATACGTTATTCTAGTCTTACCGCTTCTCCCACCCCGGGTAGTAATCACGATCACCCCGTTAGCCGCACGTGCACCGTAAATAGAAGCTGCCGTCGCATCCTTCAACACGGAGATATTCTCCACGTCCGCCGGGTTAATTGCCTCGATCTTACCCTCGTAAGGAACTCCATCTACTACATATAGCGGATTCCGGTTCCCGTAAACGGTAGATACTCCCCGGATACTCACCTGTTTGTTATAATTTACCAAACCCGTTACCAATCCCTCGATTCGGGACATGATATCCGTTTCCATCTTACCCTTATAATCTTTCGTCGTCACGACCGAGAATGATCCGGTTGCTCTCTCTCTTGAAATCTTCTGGTACCCGGTTACGATCACCTCATCCAGATTCTCCGCCTCATCCTCCATGACCACGTTCACTTCTTGCTGCTGTTGCCCTACCGTGATCTCTTTATTTTTCATTCCCACGAACGAACCAGCACGATAGTCGAATCGGGATCACATTTCAATTCAAACTTCCCGTTGACATCCGTGGCGACTCCCGTTAACGTTCCTTTCACCAACACGGTAACACCGGGTAACGGTATCCCCTTGTTATCCTTCACGGTACCCCTTATCAACCGTTTTTCCTGTGCTGCGGTTTTCTCTCCTTTCGCGCGAATCAGAACTACATTATTAAAAAGTTCGTACTCCAAATTCACTTTTCCCAACACCATTTTCAACACACGTTCCAACTCCATGTCTTTCACCTTCACGGAAACAGTTCCAGCCTCCCGTACCAGTGCGGAATTGTACATGAAACGGACTGTTGTCTGGTTTTTGACAGCCTCCACAAACTGTTCAACCGACACGCCCGCCAAATCCAAAGTCACCAGACTTTGCTGTGAATAGACATGCGCTGACAGATTCAGACTAAACAAGAAAACAAATACGATACAACATTTCATAATCATTAAATTTTTCTTGTACCTTTTTAATAGGTCGGAAAACCTAATTAATCGCTTTTTTTTCATACTATTGTACAATTTATATTAGAAATATAGATTCACGGGAGCCGGACACCGAACCTGAGAAATTTGTTGCCCGGTTTCCCTTTTTTATTTAAACAAAATCACTGTATGCCCTTTTATATCATAATGTACATCTTTTAATCGCTCCAATAACTGCAAAAAAGTATTGATATTATCATACCGTTCCAAGCTACCCGTGTACTCCAAATCTCTTAGAGAATCATCCTGAAAAACGGCTTCTACCCCGTACCAACGTCCCAAAATATCCATGATAGCACCTAACGTCCTATTCTTAAAGACAAACAACCCGTCTTTCCATCCCACGTATTCCTCCACGTCCACCGTTCTTTTTTCCAACACCCCGGAAATGTGAACAACAGCCTGTTCGCCGGGAGCCAACAGCATATCTTCGTTATTTCTCGATGTAAACCGTACTTTACCGGATACCAGAGTCGTGTATCCCTCCTGTCCTTTATAGGCTCTTATACCAAACGAAGTTCCTAAAACGGTAATATCCCCCGTTTCCGTTTTAACCACGAACGGACGGGAATCTTTTTTCACGTCAAAGTATGCCTCCCCGTAAAGTTCCACGTGGCGGGTATCCCCGTTAAAACGAACCGGATATTTCAATTTGGAATCTGCGTTCAACCAAATCTCTGTCCCGTCGTCCAAACACACGTGACATTCCCCTCCTACCGGAACCTCCAACTCATTATATAACTCTTCCGACGTAGCCACCTCTGAAGAATATGAAAGATAACCTTCTTCATATTTCAAGACACTTCCTCCTGTTTCCTCGATCTCCAGACTCTCGCTACCGATAGGAACCATTCTCCCGTCTGCCAGTTTCAACATGGCAGTCTTGTTACCCGGGGGAATAATATGTTGTGCTGCGACCTGTTCTTTCACGGGTTCGATATTTTGTTCTCCTTTATATACAAGCACAAAAGCCAGAATAATCGCTGCTGCCACGGAAGAAGTCCACGCGATCAAACGACGATTTCTACGCTGCCGATGATAACCTTTCAATTTATTAAAAGCCGGTTTATACTCGTACTCGTCAAATTCTCGGAACTTTTCAACAAGAAAGGTTTCATCCGACAATTGTTCATAGGCCTTTTTTAAAGAATCATCGTCCAGAATCCCTTTCAACTCCTCCCCTTCCTCTCCGGTAAGGGATGAAGTAAAAGATTTTCGGAACAATTCGATCACTCTATGCAAATCCATTTTCATTCTTTATATTTTAGTCTGTCATATAACTCTTTAGCCACATCTCACGCATTATTTTACAGTATCAATAATGGATCGTTTTTTAATAGAAGCGATCTTCACAGTTAATAATAACATGTTAAAAAGTAAGCAATTGAAATCAAGTGACTTGCAAAAAAGGAAAAAATGAGTTTAGAGTAAAGTAGAAACCATTAAAAAACGATCGTTTAATTGTATAATACATGAAAGTACCAAGAGTATGACAAAAAAGGAAAGTTTTTTCAATTAAATTAAAAATAATAGAACGGAGTCCTTCAACTTCTCTCGCAAATACTTGAAACTCCGGTTTTTTTGTGTTTTAACCGTGTGAATGGTCACGCCTAGTTTTTTCGCAATTTCCGGTCCGGAAAGTCCCTGTACACTCAATTCGATAATTTCACGGGCACCTTTCGGCAATTCCTTTATATAGTAGTATAATTGACGTAATAATTCATCCCGGACGGTTACCGCGAACATTTCATCAGAGAATTCCTCCTCAATTTCCAACACGATTTTCTGCTCGATTTCTTTGCGCAAACGGACATTCCGATTGTGAATCAAAGCATTATTATAACACGCCTTATAAAGATAAGACGTCAACTCCTTCATGTCCGCAAAACATCTGGAAGACTTCCACACCGCGACCAAAACATCCTGCACAATATCCTGTGCCTGATCCCTATCTCGTGTGATTCCATTCACATACGAACAAAGCACGGCATAATACGCCGCGTAAAGTTCTTCCCACGCCCTCATTTCCTTTCTATTAACACCTTCTAATAAAGCCTCGAAATCAATTGACATAAAAAGGATGTTTTAATCTAACAAATATACACTGAAAATTAATTTTTTCAACAATATGGATAAATAAAACACAAAAATAGAGGTGTGTTTGACACACCTCCAGTCTGTAAAGTCCATAAAGTCGAACCTTCGGTTCCTAAAGTCCGTAAAGTCAATGAATATCAACAAAACAATGATTTGACCTTACGGACCTTATAGACCTTACGGACTTTATGAACTACTCAAATTCCTTCAACGTCTTCTCGATAACTCCGATTGCTTCCAGCAACTGTTCCTCGTTGATAACCAGAGGCGGGGCGAAACGGATGATATGATCGTGTGTCGGTTTTGCCAACAAGCCGTTGTCACGGAGTTTCAAACAAACATCCCAAGCGGTCTTGCCGTTTTTCGGGGTAACCACGACGGCGTTCAACAAACCTTTACCGCGCACGAGTCCGATCATATCCGATTTGATCTGTCCCACGCGTTCACGGAATATCTTACCCAATCTCTCGGCATTCTCGGCAAGTTTCTCGTCTTTAATCACTTGCAATGCAGCCATGGATACCCGACAAGCGATCGGATTACCGCCATAAGTGGAACCGTGTTCTCCCGGTTTGATCGTCATCATGATCTCGTCGTCTGCCAACACGCAGGAAACGGGCATCAAACCGCCGGAAATAGCTTTACCGAGAATCAACACGTCGGGACGTACCCCCTCGTGATCGCACGCCAGCATCTTACCCGTGCGGGCAATACCGGTCTGCACCTCATCGGCCATAAACAACACATTGTGTGCCTTACACAAATCATAAGCTTTCTTCAAATAGCCCTCGTGCGGCACGTAAACCCCGGCTTCTCCCTGAATAGGCTCCAACAGGAATCCCGCCACGTTCGGGTCTTTTAAAGCCTCTTCCAACGCGGGAATGTCATCGTAAGGAATACGCACGAATCCGGGTGTAAACGGTCCGAATCCGGCATACGAAGAGGGATCGTTGGAGAGCGTCACGATAGTAATCGTACGACCGTGGAAATTGTTCTCGCACACGATAATCTTTGCTTGATCGGCAGGAATACCTTTCACGTCATATCCCCAACGGCGACAAAGTTTCAGGGCTGTCTCGTCCGCCTCTGCACCGCTATTCATCGGCAGCACCTTGTCGTACCCGAAATACTTGGTGATGTATTCTTCCCACTCTCCCAACACGTTGTTGT
>NZ_CAUFYA010000061.1:0-22592 GCF_959596855.1 uncultured Butyricimonas sp. | reverse complement strand
CCCACCATCTGCATGATAAAAGCAAACGTTCCGGCAAGCCATTCGTGGCTGTGGACTGCGGTTCACTCACCAAAGAGCTTGCGCCGTCGGCATTCTTCGGACACGTCAAAGGGGCGTTCACTGGTGCGGACAGTGCCAAGAAAGGTTATTTCCATGAGGCGGAAGGCGGTACGCTGTTTTTGGACGAAGTGGGTAATCTCGCACCGGAAACCCAACAGATGCTTCTGCGTGCCATACAAGAACGGCGATACCGCCCGATAGGAGACAGAGCGGATAAGAGTTTCAATATCCGTATCATTGCCGCTACCAACGAGAATCTGGAAAAGGCGGTCTATGAGAAGCGTTTTCGTCAGGACTTGCTGTACCGTCTGCATGATTTTGAGATAACCGTTCCGCCATTGCGTGACTGTCAGGAGGACATCATGCCGCTGGCGGAGTTTTTTCGTGAGATTGCGAACAATGAACTGGAATGTAATATTATCGGTTTTGACGGGGAAGCCCGGAAGACATTGCTGACCCATGCTTGGCCGGGAAATGTCCGTGAGCTTCGGCAGAAAATCATGGGTGCGGTGTTGCAGGCACAGACAGGACTTGTCACGAAAGAACATCTGGAACTTGCCGTAACAAAACCTAACTCACCTGTCAGCTTCGCCCTGCGCAATGACACAGAGGATAAGGAACGGATTTTACGTGCGTTAAAGCAGGCAAACGGGAACCGCAAGGTTGCCGCTGAACTGCTCGGAATAGGACGTACAACACTGTACAGCAAACTGGAAGAATATGGATTGAAATATAAATTTCAGCAACCATAGTCGGCAATTCACCGGATTTGTATGATTTTGATTATCAGAATTTGGTTAATTCTTAAAATAATATTATCTTCGCATTGAGCTATTTGAAATGATTGGGAATCATGCAAAATGATGAAGATAGGTGGTTTCTAAACCATTACCTATACCTTTATTATTGGTTTGCAATTTATTGATAATCAAGCATACATTAGTTAGTGCAACAAATGTGAAGCAAGCGAAAACGAACATATCCCTGACTTTTTCAAGACGTTCCGAGTAGAATTTTTTTTGCATAATTCTTTTAAGCTCAGCCCATGTTAGACAGGTTCGGTTGGTATGATCGTATTTCAACTTGTGGCGTATAAGTTTGTCCGACACAAGGAAAGAATTTCCCCACGCGTCAGTAATGACTGTTTTTAATTTTTGCACGTACTTTTGTGCTGTGTTATTTTTACACTGGTAATTGGTACAAATGAATAATCTGAATCTTCGTGCGAATCGAACATCTATTTCGTCCAAATACAGATCGTCCCTTTGGTATTTTTCTTTTATAAACTTGCTTAATCTTTCACGGGTGTTGACATATCTGATGCGCGTTTCATCTGTTAGGTCTTCGGCTTTTACTCTTTCGTCTAGCTCGCTGTTGAATTGGTCAAAGTAGGTTAAAATAGAAACGTTTTCTTTGTCTTGAACGTTGCCTTGTAAATAATCGCGTAAGTAGAATGGGTCAACCTTTTTTCTGCGTTCTCGGATTTTTTCGTATGCTTCGGTGATTTCTGTTTCGAGTTTAGATAAAGCAAGGTTTATCCGTGGGATTTCTTTCGATCTTCCCTTACCTCGTTTGGTTTCCTGATCCCAATATTGGGGTTTGATTTTTAACTTCGTGTAAAAGGGGGCTTTTACACCGCAAATAGAAATTCTACAATAAATGGATTTCTCCGCTGAGTCCTCATTTTTGAGGTAAAATAAAATTGAAAATGTGTCCCTCATAACAAAAATTTTTAGTTTGAAAAATACTTGTAATATTTTGTTTATGAGAAAATTAGCTTTGCCAATTTTTGACACCTTTTTGCCAAAGAGTAACCTATTTTTTCAAAATTAGTTAGAGGTTACTTTTTAGGTTACTCCGTTAGTAACGAGATTGGCATTTTAGAGTCGGAAGTAGTCAAAGGGATAAAAGAAAACATCCTGTAAATCTCTAATTTACAGGATGTTTGTCATTTTCTTGTCGCCTCGTGGCGTTCAATGGGTGGGCGCTGAGGGATTCGAACCCCCGACCCTCTGGGTGTAAACCAGATGCTCTGAACCAGCTGAGCTAAGCGCCCGTGTTGCTTGATTGCGGATGCAAATGTAGTGCATTTTTTGAATACTGCAAAAGATTCGAAATATTTTTTTCAAGAAAAATAATAAAGATAATTTTTTAGGAATAGGGTATGAATATGCTGTTTGGAGCATAAAGTAGCAGAAATACGAGAATTGTCCGATAATTTAAAAAATATGAATTAATATATTAAAAAACAAATTTAAGGACTTGATTTTTTTTGTGAGCTTGATTAATTTTGCGAACTGATTATTTTATAATTCTTAAACGAAAAGAAAGATGAAAAATTTGTTATGGGCAATAATAGCCATGGTAATGTGCTTATTTGCAGCTTGTAGTGACGATGATGATGACAAAACTCCGCAAGGGCCGACGATGACATACGCCGGGAAATTACCTTCCAAAGTCGGGAATTACTCTTTCGTGTATGATGACAACGGTCGCTGTATTCAAGTTAAGAACGGTTCTTCTGTGTATGGAGAGATTGATTATGACAAGGGGATTTTAATCTCTGATGACGAGGAGGCTAAAGTGTCGTTTACCGGCAAGGGATATATCAAAAGTATTAAAGCATCATGGGATTATAAGGAAGGGGATGATAGTTATAAAGGAAGTGGAGAGATTTCTTTTTCTTATAACGGAGATGGTCAGCTAATATCTTATTCGGAATCTTCTAGCGAGAGTGGCAAGGAAGACGGGGAAAGTTTTTCTTATAAGGGAACCTATAAAGCTACCTACACGTGGAAAAATGGAAACTTGGTTAAGGTTGTGACCGAGGAGATGGATACAGAGGATGGTGAAAAGTCGGAATCTGGTTCCACTTGCACGATTGATTATGGCGACCAGAAAAATGAACTGGGACAATACACGGTGGGACAAGCAGACGTTCTTGACATGGAGGATGCGGATATTTTCGCGTATGTCGGAATGCTGGGAAAGGCATCGT
Source organism: uncultured Butyricimonas sp. (assembly GCF_959596855.1). Classification (NCBI taxonomy): domain Bacteria; kingdom Pseudomonadati; phylum Bacteroidota; class Bacteroidia; order Bacteroidales; family Odoribacteraceae; genus Butyricimonas; species uncultured Butyricimonas sp. The sequence continues at coordinate 19,534 of NZ_CAUFYA010000061.1, read as the reverse complement.
CTTATTTCCCGGTTTCATACACGGAGGAGTGGTACGAGAAAGATTCGGATGGATACGAAAACGAGGGGACGGATGACAGTAATATGACATACTCTTTCAATTCAGATGGGACCATTGCAACGGAGTATGTCAATGGAAGATCATATAATTATTCTTATATCACCTATGATGAAGATGATTCTTTAGGACGGTCTTCAGTGTTCGAGGATAATTCTGATGCCAAGAGTTTGAATTTCCGTTCATTCTTTATGCGTCACCGTGGTAGAAAGTAGTTTTTAGAAATTTTGGAAACGAGTATCCATTTTTGAACGTGGATACTCGTTTTTTTATTCTTGTTTCTTTTTTACTTTGTCGATAAATATCGTGTCGAAAAGTTCTCCGCGGGTGAGTTTGCCGTTTTGAAGGCAAATGGCTTCAATTCGTCCTTTTGCGCACAGCGTTTGTTCCGGGAGCTTGTAGATGTCTTCAAAGAATACCAGTTTGACTCCTTCCCTTTCGTAGGCGACTTTCACGACAAAACGGTCACTGCCCCGAAGCGGGTGTTTGTAGGAGATGTCTATACGGGCGACCATGACGTCGATGCCTTGGTCGTGTAGGGCGGAAAAGCTGGTTCCGGTGGTTTCCAAAAATTCATGACGGGCATGCTCCATGTAGTGCTGGTAGTTGGAATTATTTACCACGCCTTGCAGGTCGCACTCGTAGTCCCGTACTTTCATTTCTATTTCAAATTCAAATTCTCTCATGATTATAAGCCTAACGATTCGTTGATAAGAATGATTTTTACCCGTTTCCGCGGGAATGATTTCTCTGTAATGGTCCACGTGTTGCATATCCGGTCGGCACTCTGGCAATTCATGCATGTTTTGGTTTGCTGGCAAGGAGTATGCAGGTTCGTGTGACGGATGGCGTTCAATGGTGCTGCCACGGTGCGGACGCGTTCCATGGCTTGCTCGATGTTCTCGACAATTTTGTCGGTACCGATAAAAAGAGCGACGTGCTCGGGTCCGAAAGTGAGTCCCGCTACCCGGTTGCCTACCATGTCGATATTGACAAGTTGTCCTTGTCGCGTGAGGGCGTTCGTGCCCGTGAGGAACAGGTCGGCGTGGAGGGCTTGGCGACGCCAGTAAGTTTTTTGCGCCCGACTGTATCCTTCTTGAAAGGTGCGGATGAGGATGCATTCGGGATTATTGGCTATCTCGTCCAAAACGCCGGTGGCTTTCATGGTCATGGAATCTCCCCACGACACGGTGGCGGGGCGTATTTTCTCGAAAATCTCCTTGAAGAAAATTTCTTTTGCTTCTTCCCGGTTTTCGGCGTAATAAACCTCGAAATGGTTGCTTTCCAAGGCTTTTATCGTGCGGGTTATGATTTCTTTTTCCATAGAGTCGTTTTTTTTATTGTTTTCGCCCGTGGAGCTTTTACTCAAGATGTTACAAGATGTAATGCAACTTTATTGTATGCCGGACACGTTATCGTGTTTGAGGTAACAAAGATAGTGAATCGTTGATTTTTTTGTATTTTCGCGAGAGATATTCTGTTCTGAAATGAATTATTAATCAATTAAAACCTTGATGATGAGGAAAGTGTTTTTGCTTTTACTTTTGGTGGCTTGTTACACGGGAGTTTTCGCGCAGTTGGCGTTGAAGTCTGAGAAAGGGGATTTTGAGGCACGTTTGATTGGTCGGGCGTTGTTTGACGGGGGAGTGTTTTTTAGTGATAAGACCTCGTTGGGAAATGCCGCGGAGGTGTATGATTTGAGGCTGGGGACGGTGGTGCGTTTCCTTGAGCGTTGGACGGGGAAGATTGAAGTGGGATTTGCCAAGAGCAAAGTATCCATGAAAGATATTTTTATAGAATACCGTGACGGGAAGAATCTGTTCCGGGTGGGACATTTTTTTGAACCTTACTCGTTGGAGTACCGCATCGGGAGTTCGGATATGAAGTTCAACGGGGCGGCTGTGACCGGAATCGCTTTCGGCGACCGTCGTAAGTTGGGAGCGAGTTACACGTACAATGTCGACCTCTTGAATATTTCTGCCGGGGTATTTAGCGATAAAGATGTGGATAACACGGAGAAAGGTGACGAGGGATATGCTTTGTCGGGGCGGGTGCTGTATCGTCCTTATCTGAATGGCGAAGACGTGATGCATATCGGGTTTTCTTCCCGGTTTAGCGCGTTGGGGGACGCGGAGGAGAGTAAGGTGGTGTATTCTGCCGGGGCTCCTTCCAATTTGATTCCGGAGAAGTTTTTGCGTGCCGACGTGACGGATGCTATCAATGAATGGCGGTTCGGCGCGGAGGTTGTCATGGTGCTTGATAAATGGTACGTGCAGAGCGAATACTTGTTGGCTCACGTGAATCGTCGGGCTGCAGTGGAGAATTATAATGGCGACGGTTGGTACGCGCAGGTCGGTTACGCTTTGTTGAACGGGCGTTACGCTTATAATAAGGAGAGTGGTATGGCGGTTGCCCCGGGAGAAAAGTGCTTGGAGCTTTTGTGTCGTTATAATATCACGAATATGAACGATAAAGATGCCGGAATCATGGGGGGCAAGCAAAATGACTTGTCTGTCGGTGGTATTTATTATTTTAATAAATACGTTTCGGCAAAGATGAGTTATAGTCTGGTGAGTTTGGATAAACATGCTCAAGAGGGAGGGAAACAGACGTTTAGTATGATTCAAGGGAGAATACAGTTGAGCTTCTAAACAATTGAAAGTTGAAAATTGAAAATTGAAAATGAAGGGATTGCTTCGGGCGGCAAGGGGAGTAGTGTTGGAATGTGGGGTGAAATCTAAAATCTAAAATCTAAAATTATTCGATGCGTGTTTGTATAGCGGAAAAGCCGAGTGTGGCGAAAGAGATTGCGGAGGTGTTGGGAGCCAAAGTGCGTCGGAATGGTTATTTCGAGGGGAATGACTATTGCGTGACGTGGACATTCGGGCATCTTTGTTCGTTACAGGAACCGCACGAGTACACGGAAAAGTGGAAGTTCTGGAATTTGTCGGTACTGCCGATGATTCCGTCCTCGTTTCGAATCAAGTTGATTGATGACGAGGGGATTAAACGGCAATTTGCTGTTATCGAGGAGTTGTTCAATCGGGCGGAGATGGTGATAAATTGCGGTGATGCCGGACAGGAGGGAGAGTTGATACAGCGGTGGGTGATGACAAAGGCGAAGTGCAAGGCTCCGGTGAAACGGTTGTGGATTTCGTCGTTGACGGAAGAGGCAATCAAGGAGGGGTTTGATAAGTTGATGGATGCGAAGGATTTTGACACGTTGTACGCGGCGGGTTCGGCAAGGGCTATCGGCGATTGGTTGTTGGGAATGAATGCCACGCGGGCATACACGTTGCGTTACGGTAACGGGAAAAACGTGTTGTCAATCGGGCGGGTACAGACGCCCACGTTGGCGTTGCTCGTGGACAGGCAAAAGGCGATAGAGCAGTTCAAGCCCGAAACTTACTGGGAGGTGCGGACGGATTACCGGGGTGGTTGGTTTTCTTACACGAAAGGACGTTTCACGGTGAAGGAGGAGGCGGAAGGCTTCACGCAGGAGATTACGCCCTTGGAGTTGGAAATCAAGAGCTCGGAACGCAAAAAGGCGATGGAGCATCCCCCGAAATTGTTCGACTTGACATTGTTGCAGGTGGAGTGTAACCGGAAGTTTGCTTTCTCGGCAGACACGACGTTGAAGGTGATACAGTCGCTTTACGAGAAAAAGTTGACGACTTATCCCCGCGTGGACACGAATTTTTTACCGAATGATATATACCCGAAGGCACCGGGAATACTGAAAGGGTTAAAACCTTACGCGACGTTGGTTGACGCCGTGTTGAACGGGGGAAAGTTGCGAAAATCGGCGAAGGTATTTAACGATAAGAAAATCACGGACCACCACGCTATCATTCCTACCGGGGTGTTCAGTTATGACATGACGCCCGACGAGAAGCGGGTGTACGATTTGGTAGCCCGACGTTTTATCGCGGTGTTCTACCCGGATTGCGAGATTGCCAATACAACGGTGATGGCGCAAGTGGGTGAGCATGAATTTAAGGCGACCGGGAAACAGATTATTAATCCTGCATGGCGGGTGGTGTTCCCGGCGGCATCCAACAAACAGAGTGACGAGAACGTGCTGCCCGTGTACGAGGTGGGGGAGAGAGGACCGCATACGCCGGAGTTGCAGGAGAAAGAAACGCAGCCGCCGAAGTATTACACGGAGGCAGATTTGTTGCGTGCCATGGAAACTGCCGGGAAACAGGTGGAGGACGAGGAATTGCGGGACTTGATGAAAGAGAACGGGATTGGTCGACCATCTACGCGGGCGGGTATTATAGAGACGTTGTTAAAGCGGGGGTATATTCGCAAGGATAAGAAGCGACTGGTGGCGACGTCAACGGGAGTGGAGTTGATTGACACGATACAGAATGATTTGTTGAAGTCGGCGGAATTGACGGGACAGTGGGAGAAGAAGTTGCGGATGATAGAGGACGGGACTTATCAGATTGCTGATTTTATGGAGGAGTTGAAGGTGATGGTGAATGAGCTGGTACATGTTGTCAAATGTTCGCCCCGGAAGGCAATCACGGTGGAGGTGACCGAGGAAGTGAAAAATGAGGAACCGAAAAAGGAGAAAACTCCCCGGAAGAAAAAGGAGCCCGCGGAGCCTGTCGTGCTGAAATGCCCGAAGTGCGGGAACGGCGACGTAATCAAGGGACGGACTGCTTGGGGGTGTAGTTTGTACCGGAAGTCATGTGATTTTCTTGTTCCCATGGAATTTTTTGGGAAAAAATTAACACAGAAGCAAGTCGAGGCGTTGGTGTTAAAGTCTAAAACGAGTGTGTTGACCGGTTTTAAAAACGAGGATGGCAGTACGTTTAGCGGTGTTTTGCGTTTGGACGACAGTTGCAAGGTGGTCGTGGATAAGAAATAGGGTGTATTAAATCTATCTTAAATCCTTTTTCCAAGGACGTGTTATCGGTTTTTATTCTTTAGATTTGTGAAACGATAAAACAAAGGAAGAAAACAATGAGATGGAAATCATGTTGTTTTCATGATATTGAATCACTAAATCGTGAATCACAGAACGTGTAAATCCCTGTCGCTTGGCGACATTTTTAGATGAGCGGACCTTAGGGATGTGGTCCGCTTTTCTTATTCCACGTCATGGCCGAAGGGTGTCAGGGCTAGTCCGGCGAGTTTAAAATGCTGCATGCCGAAGGGGATGCCGATGATGGTGATGCAGAAGATTACCCCGAAGAGTATGTGCGACAGGAATATCCATATCCCGCCGATAAAGAACCAGATGACATTCATCAAAAAGGACAGACAACCGCTGCTTTGTGGAATATCGACAACCTTGCTGCCGAACGGCCATAGTGCCAACACGCCGAGTTTTAAGGTTTGCAACCCGAAAGGGATACCTATAATAGTGATGAATAGTCCCACGCTGGAAACGAAGTATTCAATGGCGATGAATAGTCCGCCGAAGACTACCCAGATAATATTTCCTAAGATTTTCATGTTTATTGTATTAATATTTAAATAGCCTCACCAAAGATACGATAAAGAAAACAAAAAGGAAAATAATGTCGTAAGAATATGGAGTTTATAAGGTTCATAAGGTTTGTAAGGTTCATAAAGTGGATGAGCTACCAAACAAATGTTTTTCGGAAAGAGCTTTATAAACTTTATGGACTTTATGAACTTTATAAACTGATTATATGATTGAGCATTTGACCAAGGATAGCTTTAAACAGAAAGTGTTTGACTACCAAGATAGCGGGAGATATAAGTTTGAGGGGGAGCGTCCTGCATTGATAGATTTTTACGCGAACTGGAGCGGTACGTGTAAGACCATTGCCCCGATTCTGGAGGAGTTGAAGCGGGAGTACGAGGGGAAGATTGATATTTATAAGGTGGATAGTGAAGTGGAACGGGAACTGGCACGGGCGTTTCGGGTACATAGTATTCCTACCTTGCTGTTCGTGCCCATGCTGGGGCAGCCGCAATTGGGACGGGGGGCTCTGTCGAAAGGAGAATTGATGAAGTACGTGAAGGAAGTTTTTAACGTGTAAGCGTTTGTCTTCGGCAAGTTGCCGGTTGCAAGTTGGCAGGTTACAGGTTGTTTGACTGTGCGGAACCTGCGGGGATGTTTTTCATTTTCACATTTTTTCATTTTACCATTTATATTATTACCTTTGCGGCTTGTTTTTAACAAGGTAGCATTATGGAAAAGGTGTTCAGTCCGAAGCTGTTCGGTTTAATTAAAGATGGTACCGTGAAGAAGAATCTTTCTAAGGATATTCTCGCGGGAGTAGTAGTGGGAATCGTGGCGATTCCGTTGGCAATTGCGTTTGCCGTGGCTTCCGGGGTATCTCCGGAGAAAGGTATTATAACGGCTATCGTTGCCGGTTTTTTGATTTCGTTGCTGGGAGGAAGCCGGGTACAAATCGGTGGTCCCACGGGTGCTTTTATTGTTATTGTTTACGGGATTATCCAACAGTATGGGATTGACGGTATGATTATCGCCACGATATTGGCGGGGGTGATTATGATTGGATTCGGGTTGTTACGGTTGGGTACGTTGCTGAAATTTATCCCGCATCCCTTGATTGTCGGTTTTACTTCAGGAATCGCATTGGTGATTTTCTCGACGCAGATATCCAACGCCTTGGGGTTGACGATTGCGGATTTACCGAGTAGTTTTATCGGGAAATGGGGAGCTTATTTCAGTAATATCAACACGGTGAATTGGTATGCCGTGGGAATCACGGTCGTGACAATATTGATTACCGTGTATATGCCGAAGATTACATCACGGGTACCGGGTTCTTTCGTGGCGATATTGGTTATTACTCCTCTTGCTATGTTTTTGCCGGAGAATTCTGTGACGACTATCGGGTCGTTGTTCGGGGAGATTAAGTGTAATTTCGCTCCGACTTTTCCGACGATAGATTGGGGGAATTTGTCTTATTACCTGCAACCGGCACTGACGATTGCCATACTGGGCTCGATTGAGTCGTTGCTGTCCGCCGTGGTGGCTGACGGTATGATTAGTGGGCGTCATCGTTCCAACACGGAGTTGATAGCGCAAGGTATTGCCAATATAGCCTCTCCTTTGTTCGGGGGAATCCCTGCCACGGGAGCTATTGCCCGTACGGCAACTAACGTGAAGAACGGGGGACGTACCCCGGTGGCGGGAATGACGCATGCCGTGGTTTTGTTGTTGATTATGTTGTTTTTCGGGAAATGGGCTTCTTTGATTCCCATGTCCTGTTTGGCGGGTATTTTAATCGTGGTTTCTTATAACATGAGTGAATGGCGGTCGTTCCGTTCCATATTACGGGCTTCGGTGTTCGACGTGGTGATTTTGCTGGTGACATTCTTCTTGACCGTGTTGGTCGATTTGACCGTGGCTATCGAGATAGGGGTTGTGCTGGCGGCACTCTTGTTCATGAAGCGTATGGCGGATAATGCACCGAAAGAGATTACCGGGGCTACCAATCTGGACCAGGATATCTCCGAGAATTACAAGGATTTGCCGAAAGGTTTGGGTATATACGAGATTAGCGGGCCGTTTTTCTTCGGTTCGGCTAAGACTTATTGCGAAACAATTCGTAACTTGGGCGTGAATTATAGTGTGTTGATTATCCGTATGCGGCACGTGCCGTTCGTGGATTCCACCGGGCTGAAAAACCTGAAAGAAACCATTCTCCAGTTGACAAAGGAGAACACGAGAATCGTGTTGTCGGGAGTAAGTGAACCGGTGAAGAAGGATTTGTTGAAAGGCGGAATCGGCGAACTTGTCGGGGTCGGGAATATTTACCCGAAGTTCGATATGGCTTTGAGTGCGGCAAAGGAGATGGTCGAGAATAATTAAAAAGATAATATATGAGCGGATTTTTTGGCTGTGTATCTCGTAAGGATTGTGTGGCAGATGTGTTTTATGGTACGGACTACCATTCTCACTTGGGAACGAAACGTGCCGGTATGGCTTTTTATAACGGGGTGGATTTTAATCGTTCTATCCATAGTTTGGAGAGTGCTTATTTCCGGAATAAGTTCGAGCCGGAGTTGGACAGGTTTTCGGGTTCTACGTTGGGTATCGGGATTATCAGCGATATGGAGTCGCAGCCAATCACGGTGACCTCGCATTTGGGACGTTTCGCGGTTGTGGTCGTGGGGCGTTTGGATAATCTGGACGAGATAGTGGCTCGTTTTTTGGAAGAGCGGAAGCATTTTGCCGAGTTGTCCAGTTCCACGGTGAACCCGACAGAGGCGGTCGCTATGTTGATTAATTCCGGTAATACTTTTAGGGAAGGTATCGAGAACGTGTACAATACGGTCAAGGGGTCGTGTTCTTTTTTGGTATTGACGGAAACCGGGATTTATGCCGCTCGCGATAAATATGGCAGGACGCCCATCGTGTTGGGGAAAAATGAATTCGGGTACGTGGTGGCAAGCGAAAGTTCATCGTTCACGAATCTCGGCTATTCTATCGTGCGTGATTTGGGACCGCGGGAGGCTTTGCATATCACTCGCGACGGGATTACGCGGATTACCGAGCCGGGGTGCAAGAAACAGATTTGTTCCTTTTTGTGGGTGTATTACGGTTACCCGTCCTCTTATTACGAGGGGATAAACGTGGAGGATGCCCGTTACCGTTGCGGTGCGGCTATTGCCGCGAATGACGACGTGGAGGTGGATTACGCTGCCGGGATTCCGGATTCGGGCGTGGGACACGCTATCGGTTATTCCAATGCCCGTCATATCCCGTATAAACGACCTTTCGTGAAGTACACGCCCACGTGGCCGCGTAGTTTTATGCCGCAAAATCAAGCGATGCGTGATTTGGTGGCGAAAATGAAACTGTTGCCGAACGAGGCGTTCACTCGTGATGCAAAGATTTTATTCTTGGATGATTCGATTGTCCGGGGTACGCAGTTGAAGGATAACGTGGTGAAATTGCGGGAATGCGGGGTGAAGGAAGTGCATATGCGTATTGCTTGCCCGCCGTTGGTGTACCCTTGCGTGTTTTTGAATTTCTCTTCTTCCCGTTCGAATTTTGATTTGTTTACCCGTCGGGTGATTCGGGATTTAGAGGGTACGTCCGATTTGACGGAAGAGATTTTAAAACCGTACACGGACCCCGATTCGGAGAAGTACAAGAAGATGCTGGAGGTGATGGCTCAGCATTTGCAATTGGATTCGCTGAAATTCCAACGCTTGGAGGATATCGTGAAGGCTATCGGGTTGCCGAAGGAAGAGCTTTGCACGCATTGTTGGGATAATTCTTCTTATATGTAAGATAAAGGGGAGGTGTGTCAAAACACACCTCTAGTCTATAAAGTCCATAAAGTCGAGCCTTCGGCTCCTAAGGTCCATAAAGTCCATGATTTAATGATGCGATAATATTTAGCGTAATGATGTATAAACCACCCGAGCGTTTGACCTTACGACATTATGGACTTTCAGACCTTATGGACGAGAGGGTGTGTCAAAACACCCTCTTTTCTATTTGATTATTCCATCGGAATAACATTCTTTATTTATTTCGATGAGCCATTCCCTTACTTCCCCGGCTTCGATTGCGGGTAATATTTCGGAAACTTCTTCCCAATCAAAATGAGTGATATAAAGGATTCTGTCGTGCTCGTCCACGCCGGCAACGTATATTCCGTCTTCACTTCCTTCTCCCCCGATATAGGCATCGTACGCCAGAGTTTTCATTGCTTCCAAAACAGCCTGTATGCATATTTGCCGTGCTTCCTCGAAATTTTCAACCGTGAGTTCCATTTATTTTTTCTTGTATTTAGCGATGATTTCTTTAATCACTTTTTCTGTCAGTGCTCCTTCACCACGTTCCCCGTGAGGGTTGCCTTGCCAGCGTACAATTCCTTCCGGGTCTATGATGATTACCATGGGAATGCTTTCACCTCCATATCGACCGAAGAGTTCGCACTTGGGGTCAGTGGCTTGATAAAATTCTATAGGCGTGTATTTTTCATTCCTTTCTTTTTTTATTTTTTCAAGTTGTTTGACTCCTTTTTCCAAGCTAGCTTTAGACTGTAAGGCGATGGCAATGAAAACAGCCTCTTTTTTGAATATTTTGGCGAATTCATTCATGTGTGGGGTAAACTTCACGCAGGGACCGCAACCGGTGGACCAAAAGTCAAGAATGATGAATTTGCCCGTTGTATCGGGCTTTTCGGTTAACCATTCTTTGACTTGTAATGCGGGAGCTTTTTTTCCTAACATAGGTTTGTCCCAGTCAAATTCCTCTTTCTCTTGGGAAAAAGAGGATGTGATAGCGAAAAAGGCGGATAAAAATAGTAATAATTTTTTCATGTTTAAATCTTTATAAATAATGAATTATGATTTCTTGGATTTGCGTGACTTTTTCTTCTGTTGGTAGTCTTTGAAGAATTGTTCCAGCTTCTCCTCTGTCAAGTTGAATATATTCTTTTCCCCTTGACCTTCTTTGAGCACATAGCCTTCCCATACAACGGTTCCTTCCGGGTCAATCAAGTAGCTCGTGGGCCAGCCTTCGAGTTTAAATATATTGTCAATTGTGGCCAAATCGACAATACCGCTATAGTATTGGATGTACGGATCGACCATTAATTTGACGAGGTTTGCTTCTTCACAGGTTAACCCGATCACTTGAAGTTGTTTCTTGTATTTTTTAGCCAGATGATTCTGATAGGGAACCGTGCGGTGTGTTACGGGATAAGCCATGATACACCAGAAATCAACGAGGATGAATTTCCCTTTTAATTTCGGTTGCTTGCTAATCCATTCTTTCACGGTTAAATCCGGAAAATGTTTACCTATAAAGGAAGGTTGTTGCTTCCCTTGTGCTTGAATCCCGAATCTGAATAAACACAGCAATAAGCTGGCGATAAGTACTTTCTTCATTTTTTCTTATAGTGTTTTTTGATTAATTTTTTCAAGAATTTCTCCGTGATGGTTTCTCCTTTCAGCAAGGGGAAGCCTTCATAAATCACTTTTCCCCGGGGATCAAGAATGTAACAGTAGCCGGGGATTTTGATTTTGAAGTTCTTCACGGCTTCCGGGGCGTAAGCGTAAGGAAATTCTAATGCCGGTTCGATGTCTGAAATGAATTCGGGTGCATCATCCGATAAACCGATAATATTCAATTTATCCCCAAATTCTTTCGCGAATTTGTTGAAACGAGGAATGTCAATGTAAGCGGCTGTCGGATTAGAGGTAGACCAAAAATATAGTAATGTTAATTTTTTGTCACTCTTTTTGCTCTCCCGGTTGATCCATTTTTGTACAGGGTACTCCGGAGCCATTTTTCCTAAAAGAGTTGGGGGACGCAAAGCATCAACACTTTCTTGTTCTTGGGCGGAGCATAGGGCTGCGAATAGTAGCCCGACAAGTAATAACCAAATTTTCATCATTCTAGTATTCATTTATTTGTTTGTTATTTAGCATCCCGTACAAAGCGTACGGAAAGCATTTTACCTTTATCGATAGTGAGCCGCGCTATTTTACCGGAATTGTAACTTATCTGGCGGCAATAATGGAGATTGCTCTCTTCTGCTTCCGGGGTTGCCGTCCAGTAAAAGCCATATACATAAGTGAAATAAAAACCGTCATTATCTCCCATGCCTCCGGTACGCAGGTTTATCATGGAGCCTTCTTCTTCTTGTAATAGTGTACCGACTGGATTTCCTCTCCAATCGGTTGCGTTTAAATCGGTATTTGACATTCCCATTGCTTTTTCCAATGATTGCCAGTCTTCATCCGTCGGGATGCGCCAGCCTTCCGGACAGAGGATGGATGCTTTTTCGTAGGTATAAAGGCACCCGAATGTTTCGTAATTTTGTTTTTTCTCGATTTCCATATCAATGGGATTTCTGTCGGGGTCATGACTTATTTCGCATCCGTTTGACGTCGACCATCGGTCTACACTGATGTCAATATTTAAGTTGGTTGTCATCCACTCCAAATTGCCATAGCGTACCCACGGGAATTCAATTTCTAATTCCTCGTCTTCATACTCGACTACGCCTTTGAACACTCCCTGTGCTTCCGGTTCGATTACCGGTATTTGATTATCGTCATCGTCCGAGCAAGCCCAGCTTAAGGTCAATAAACCGATGACAATGGCTATAAATCGTCTTTTCATATATGTCTTTGTATAAATGTTTAATTTAAAAATTGAAACCACCTTCAATCAAAAGTTGTTTGAGCATATCATACTTTTTAATTACCAAGGGGTAGTCGCCATACTCGGCTTTAAAGTCTTCTTCGGATCCCTCGAGAATAGCCGTTAGATATATATCTAAATCAGAATCCATACTATCCACTTCAAAAAATTCGTACCCGTCATAATAAAAGGATAAAATTCCTGTTGCCATAATAAACTCTTCCTCACTCCAGAAGTCATACTGGTAATCATAGAAATATTTGCCATAATACTCTTTGCCGGGAGCGTAGAATTCTTGTAATTTATCTCCTGTCAAATATTGGTTTAGGGTTGATTTGACTATTTCTTGGGCAAATTCTTCCGGTTCTTCCTGTAACAGCGATATCGAAATCGCTAAAGCCCGGGGACCGAAATAGAAGTCTTGTTCTGATCCTGAATCCCAGAAACCATCGGTATCTCCTTCTTCAATCCAATACGTGTAGGAGGAGAAGTTATCTATCAACAAGAAAGAATAGGGATAATAGTTCTTGTTCAAGACTGGTAAAATATATTTTTTGACTAATTCAACAGCCTCTTTTTGTTTTTCGTAACCCGATAGATTCGTGAATGAGAATACCCATTCTGCAGAACTGTTTACACCATACGATAAGTCTATTAATTCTGTGTTATATAATGGATTACCATACACGTCAGTGCCGATATATTCATGTTTCAGCGTGTCCGAGAATAATAGATAACATCCTGTTTCCTCGTGAAATTTTTGACGTAATTCCGATGTGGGGTCTGTGGCTCCTTCTGCCGGGGCGAATAAGTTCGGGAGCGGGGCGTTAGGTTGCAGGCTATCTTCTTTTTCGCACGAAAAACAGCTTAACAAGATAATTCCGTAAAGGATATATGTTTGTAACTTTTTCATGATTATAGATAAAATTGGTTTATGGATATATGGGTTCTTTCGTTTCTTGGGTTAGGAGTCAATTCTTCGAACTGAATTACCTCGTAAGGAATTTGTAGTGTCCACGACGGGTCGCCGGCTTTGAGTTCGTATGTGTACATCGTTGATAGAGTATTCCAGTTGCCCCATTCCGTGTAGGTGTTACGAATGGCTCCGGTGAAAGTTTTTTTCTCGCTCACGGTATATCGGCGAAGGTCAAACCAACGATGTCCCTCGAAGCATAATTCCCGCCGTCTTTCTGTACGAATTTCTTCTATCAAGTCCTCGCCGGACAAAGTTGTTGCGTCGAATGAATTCATTTCAAGGCGGTGTTCACGCAAGTGGTCTAAAGCCTCGCGGGCTGCAGTTTCGTTGTTCCCTCCCATGCATGCGTATGCTTCTGCTAAATTCAACCAAGCCTCAGCGGTTCTGAACAAGAAATTATCCGATACATTGGCCGTGTATTGGTTTTCCTTTCTCACGTATTTGTTACAATACCAATATAAGTCACTCCAATTTTCTTCATTGTTGCAAACAAAATGTTCTTTACGCAAGTCACCCTCTTTATAGCATGCTTTCAAATCTTCAGAGGCGCTAAGTCCTTTTTGTGCGGTTGTAATTATTGCTTGTATACCATTTCCTCCCATGGAAAAGATGGTTTCGGGGGAGCTTGCCTCGGCAAAAGCTTTTGAACCGTCAAATGTGTTCAAATCAATTAAATCCGATTGTAAATCCAGACATAATTGAGCGTATTTGGCGGCTTCTGCCCAGTTTTGCATATAAAGATATACCCGGCTTTGCAACAGACGTACGGTTGTCAGGTTAGCCCGGTAGATGGATTTGCGGGCGATGCCTTCCAAGTTAGTTGCCGCTTGTTCCAAATCTTGAATGATTAGGGAATACACGGTTGCCAATGATTCACGAGGGAACATTTTATCTTCAATCACGGGACTGGTTTTCACGGGTACCCCTAAAGCGGTTGCCGCATTGGCAGGCTGATACGGTTGTCCGTACAAGTTCACAAGGGTGAAATAGTAAGCTGCCCGTAAGAAATAGGCTTCCCCGCGAATACGGGCCACGGCTTGTTTGTCCTCGTCTGTTTCCGCAGATTGTTTATTAATCTCGAAAAGTATCATGTTGGCAGTGTTGATATGTTTATATAATTTGTTCCAGTCTGTATCTTCTGCTTTTGTTGTCAATTTATCCGGGTTTAATCCGATCCGGTATTGCCAAGTAATGTATCCGAAAAATTGTTTTTGGAATAAAGAATAACTGGTTTGCCAATTAACGCTTTCGGTATTTTCTTGGGTTTCATCTGCCATCATATGGATGTACGGGTAATAAACCTTGTCTAAATTCATGTCATAATATTCGGTTGCCATGTAAGTTTCCCCGATCAATAACTCGTCCAAATCCGAGTAACCTCGCACGTAAGCTTGGTCCAATGAATACTCTTTCAAAAAATCCGAACAGGAAGTGAACAGTAACCAAAGCAAGCCTGTTAAATAAATATATTTCATAATCTACTTTTTTTAAAATGAAACACTAAGACTTAATGACCAAGTCGGACGTTCTGACAATTGTGTTTCAGAGAATCCGCTCTGGATAGGAGTTTGTCCTTTCAATTTCTTTGATTTGATGTCAAATAAGTTGGTCGTGGATAACGAGGCGGAGAGCATGGATATTCCCCACTTCTCTAATTTTTCTATCGGGAAATCATAGGTGAAACTCATGTTCGAGCATTTTAAATAGTTGCCGCTCACTACCCGATGATCCGAATTGTCATACATGGTCCATGCATTTTCAGCGATGATCTGAATGTTTTGATCTTGTAGGCCCAATGACCAATGTTGCGCGTATGCTCGACTTTCTGCGTCAGAACCATTAATGATATTCGGGATATTCGTGTGTTTTTCATCACCCGGGGTACGCCAACGGTCAACCATTTCATAATTCACATTTCTTTCCGGGTCGAAATTCAAACCTTCGGGATATAAACCGAATAACCTGATCTTGGAGCCTAAACTGTAATTGAGGATAAAGCTCAGGCGGAAACTCTTGTAGCGCAATGTATTTGTTAGACTACCTTGTACTTGCGGGTCCCGTTGTCCGGAAGGTGTCAATACCATCGTGTACGTGTCGTATTTATTCAAGCCCACGAGTTCTTGTTTACGGTCTTGCATATCGTCGAAAACGGGTCCCCCGTTACGCGGGTTCAAACCGATGAATTTGTATGACCAGAAAGTTCCTACTGCGTGACCTTTCGTCAAGGCATTACCGGTTAGGAAGTCGTTTAGTTCGTATTCATTATCTCCCGGCAGGGTGTTCATTTCATTATACACTTTAGAGTAGGAAGCCGAGAGAGTCCATCGGAAATTGTCGTTGGAAATAGGGCTTACCGTGGCATCAATGCTGAATCCTTGGTTGTCAATGGTACCGGAATTAATCACGTATTCGCCGCGTCCGTTCACGCTTGAAATCTTTTTGGTCAAAAAGGCATCTTTCGTGTGCTTGTAATAATAGGAAGCATTCATTTGGACGGCATTTTTGAATAAAGCAAAGTCTAAACCGACATTGAAAGAACTTGTGCGTTCCCAACGTAAGTCCGGGTTTGGATAAACTGATACGTTCGATTCTAATTCATTGTAATGCGTGTTGAAGGGCAGTTTCTTTAGAATCATTTCCGGGGATTGACCGCTCAGCATGTTTCCTTGGTAACCGTAAGAAAGTCGTAAGGCCAAGTTGTTCACCCACGGGTTGTCCATATTGGTGTGTTCTGAAATATTGTAAGAACCGGAAACTGACCACACGGGAAGTAATTTTTCATTGCTTCTGCTTCCGAATTGATTGGAGCCATCAATACGCGTGTTGGCATTTAACGTGAAATAATTCTTGTAGCTATATGATACGGAGAGATATCCGGAAATCATGTTTGTTAGATTGTCTGACACGCTTGGCAAGTTGTTTTGCAGCCATGACTTGTAATGCGTGAAGTCGTCTAAATTTATGGCTGTAAATTGTTTTCCTCTATCATTGTAATAACCCCTGTCCGTGCGATCGAATCCTGCATATTTGGAGGAACTGACCTCGTATCCTAAGTTGGCGGTGATATTGTGTTGGTCGTCAGTCCCGAAATATTTACTAATGTCTGCTTGCAAACGTCCCGTGTAAGAGTTATTGCGCGTGTATGCTTTTTTTAATTCTCCCCCGTAAGGCATTTCGTTCATGATATTTGGGTCTTTACTGGAAATTTCTCCGTATTCCGATTTGCGCAAAGAAGCCGCATACCAAGTTTGTTCACCCAAGTAACTCTCCTGTTCCGTGTTGGAAGTAGAGTAAGAGAATATGGCTTGGAATGACAACCAGTTGGTTGCTTTGTAGCGTAAGTTTGCCGTCAACGTGATGGCCGAGTTATCCTGTCGGGAATAGCTATTATCCAGTTCGTTCAGGATATTGTAGTTATATAATTGTTGATAAGCATATTGACGTTTGTAATAGATATACCTTCCTTGATTGTCTAAGGCTGGGATAGCACGGCTCGTGGTGTAAGCGTAGTCGATGGGATTAACACTCTCCTCGCTATATTCCCTTTTCCCGACATTCGCGTTTAAGTTAAGGCTGGCTGTCACTTTGGGTGATATGGTGGCATCCACGTTCAAGGCGGCGGTGTAGCGTTCGTTGTTATTTCCTTTTATGACATCGTTGTCGATGGCGTACCCGATGGACGAGTAATAACGGATTTCCTCGCTTCCGCCGGAGATGCTGACCGTGTGCTGGTGGGAAAATGCATCCTCTGTTAATAAATCAAACCAGTCGGTATTCATGTTTTCCAGTTTGGCAACCTCGTTCGTGAATTGGTCGTGAGTGATGGTGCCGTTGTATAAATTGTTCACGAGTCCCTCGTATCCGATTAAATTGACGTCCGTGGAATATACATGGTGTTTTTCAACCAAGTCTTTAGAGAATTCCACCCGTTGTTTGGAGTTCATCAAATGAATATTGCGGTCAGTGTACCGGGGACGACGACGGTAGGTGGCGGAGAAATCGTAGTTCACCACGGGACGTCCTACTTGACCTTTTTTCGTGGTAATCACGATTACCCCGTTTGCCGCTTTCACCCCGTAGATAGCCGTGGCGGAAGCATCTTTCAATATGTCGATACGGTCGATATCCCGGGGATTCAGTCCGGCGATGGCGTTACCGATGCGGTTGATATAATCCGGGTCGTTCAACTCTTCCGGGGCAATGGGCACCGGGTCTTGCACGATGATTCCATCCACTACCCATAGCGGTTCGCGGTTACCCACGAGCGTGGAGGTTCCTCTGATACGGATTTTCGGAACGACACCTACTTCCCCGGAGTTTGTCATCATCATCATGTCCGGCACACGCCCTTGGAGCATTTGGTCGATAGACATGGCTCCGGCAATCATCACGTCCTTGGCTTTCACGCTCGAGATAGCGCTGGTCAGTTTTTTCTTGTCGATTACTTGGTAACCGGTGATGACAACCTCATCCATCTCGTTTACATCCATTTTCATCACGACATTCGTTACCTCTTTGGTGGCTGTGATCTCTTGGGTTTTCATCCCGATAAACGAGAAAATGAGTTGCACGCCTAATTTCGGAACTACTAGCGAATAGTTACCATTTGCGTCTGTGGCGGATCCGGTTGTTGTTCCTTTTACTAAAATAGTCACCCCCGGTAATGGTACTCCCTTTTCATCCTTTACCGTTCCGGTTATTTTCTTACTTGTAACGGAAGGACGGGCGGCAATCACTATCGAGTTTTTTTCCAGCGTGTAGGAATATTTGTCTGCTAAAATGAATTGCAATGTTTCGTCCAGCGTCATTTGCAAACGCGGCAGATGTACCATTTTCTGTGCGTCGAACTGGTTTTCGTTATAGAATACGTCACATTTTAATTGTGTTGAAATTTCATCGAAAACTTGTTCAACAGTCATTTGTTGGCTTTTGAAATTTAGCTTGTCGCTTGGAGAGAGCGTACTTGCTTGTAGCGGGAGTATGCATAGAAGTACTACCACTATAACCATAGCTGTTTTGAGATACTTTTTTTTCATTAATCTATTACTGTTTAAATGAATAAATATATATATTGCACACTTTCTTGTCGGTTATTTATGACTAGGTTACCGTTTACGGATGGTGATAACATTATCTTTTATTTCAAAGCGAATGACTTTGGTTTCTTCCAGAAGAAATAGGGTTTCTTTTAGAGAACGGTCTTTGTCAATGACGCCTCTGAATTTCAAATCTTTGCAGTCTTCATCTTGATATATGAAAGTGAAATCGTACCATCGTTCCAATTTCCGGGTAATATCTTCCATGCGGCAGTCTTTGAAATGAAGTTTTCCGTGTAACCAAGAGGTGTGTAATTTCACGTCCACTCGTTTTATTTCGGTTATACCTGTTGAATTGTTCGCGATGTATTGTTCTGATGGGTGTAACACGTGCAATTTACCGTTATCCGATACGGATACTTTCCCCTCGACCAATGTGGTACTCCAGTTCGGGTCGTCGGAATATGAACTGATATTGAATTTTGTCCCCAGTACGGTGATTTGTCGGTTCCCGGTGATGACTTTAAATGGAGCTTTTTCGTTTTTTGTAACCTCGAAATAAGCTTCTCCATCCAAGTACACGGTTCGGTCGTCCGCGGCAAATTGTACCGGGAATTGTAGAACGGACTCGGAATTGACAGCGACAAAAGTACCGTCCGGCAATTCAAACGAGAAATCAGCTCCTTTAGGTACGGCTAAACGATTATAGCGAATTTCAAAAGAGTCTAGTCTTGAAACTTCGTTGCTTCGGTAAGTTAATTGGTTATTGACGCTATCCCGAGTGATGGATATTCCTAATTCTTCTTCGTGCAAATCATTTACGTCATCTAAATCAACTTTTTTCCCGTTGGCTAAGGTTAATTCCACTTTAGTTTTTGGGGAGGGCTGTTGTGATTCATTCTGCACGAGAGATATGGTGGTTTGGTGGTCTAATAGGTTGTTTACGAGTAGAATACCACCTAGGATAATTGAGGCACATGCCGCGTATCCCGACCACAAGAGGAAGATAGAATGTCTTTTCTTGTGAAAACTTCTCGCTTGTACTTTCTTCCAGCCGGCATCCTCGTCATATATCTTTTTTTTCTTCGAGTTGCACACTCTTTGTATCAGATAATCTAATTCGTTTTTCATGGCTTTATTTTTATGTCATCGAGGTCCACAATTACCCGAAAAGGGTGATTGAAAAAATGAAAAAAATGAGCTGGAATGAAAAAATATATTCGATGGTGGAATTAATGTGCTAAGGAAGAATAGGTAAATGCTTAATTTTTAATAAATAAGATAATGTAGTTTCCTGAAATTGGTTTACTCGATTTGATATTCAATAAATTAAAAAAT